>JAGLDW010000442.1 GCA_023145395.1 Lentisphaeria bacterium
CTACTCTTCGGCCTCGGCCTGGGCTTCGGCGTTGAGTTGTGCGAGCGCCTGGCGCAGCGCCTTAGCCACGGGAGGCTCGAAGGTCTCCAGGCACCACTTGAGCATTGTACTCTTCATCTGCGGGAGGGGGGGGAGCGCACGCCGCTCGTGGGTGGTTACGCCAATGTCCTTGTTGTACTTGGTGTGGATCGCCTTGGCCATGCGCTCATAGCCGACAGCGTCCTCCATCTTGTCCACTGCCAGCATGCGGCAGGACATGACGATGTAGCTCTGCACCGTGCTCTGCCCCTGGTTGTAGTTCGCCGTCGCCACGTCCTCCTCCAGTTCCTTGAGCACGAAGCGGTCGAGCTGCCCATCGAAGCGCCCCCCGAACTTTTTCTTCGAATCCTGGAAGTAGCCGTTGGCCTTGCTGCGCGCGCCGAATTTGTAGAGCATGACCACGGCATCGACCATGAAGTTCTCGAAGGCGCCACGGACCATCTTCTCACCGTGCTTGTCTTTAGCGCTCTCGTAGAACGCACGCGTCGTGTCCACGACGTTGAGATTGGGCATCATCTCGAGCTGGTAGGTGTCGTTCTGATTGACGACCATGAGGCGCCCCCCCTGGAATGCGGCGCTGAGAGATTGGAAGATCATGCGGTCGCACTGCAGTTCCTTGAAATTGGAGTCCGTCTTTCTCCACTCCTGCTTGCCGCGCGTAGCCCAATAGATCGCGTGGGCCTCAGGCAGGCGCCAGTCGAGTTCGCCATAGGCGGCGTTGATCGCCATCATCAGGCGCGGGTTCAGGCGATACTTGTTCTGGAGCCAGCGATTGCGCAGACAGAGATCGACCTGTTCGATGTATCCCTCTCTCGTCAGCTTTTCGACGAAATCCTGTGGCACACGGCCTTCCTGCCGGAACTGCTGCTCGAGTTGGTCGAAGGTCATCTGTTTCTCGGCGAGCATGGTCCACAAGGCACTGTCCCGCCCGATGCGGTCCTGCAGTTTCATCCGGGTGAGAGCGCCGGAGCCCAGGATATCCCAGCGTCCCTCGTAGGGTCCGAACAACTTGATCATCTCCCAGCCCATCATCGTCTTGTAGTAGCGGTTCGCGTCGTCCAGATCCTTGCCCATCTTGTGCTGGTAGATCCAGCCAAGTTGCTGGAAAAGCTCGGGATCGCTAGGATTGTAGAGCAATGCCTCGTCGCGAATCAGCTCGATGCCACGCTGCACCCAGCGCCAGCGATCATCGACCCCGTGGAACGTCACGGACACGTTGTAGGCCATATTCCAGGCCAGAAATGAGTGTGCGGCAGTGAAGCGCGGCTGTAGTTTGGTGATCCAGTTGGCCAGCTGAACCAGCTCGAAGTAGTTGCCTTCGTCCTGCATCTTGCCGGAACGCAGCCAGAGCCAGTCGGCGACCAGGCCGCGGAAGCCACCCAGCGCCACGGTTGTGAAAGCCACTAGCGGGGGAGCGTTCCGCAACGGCTCGGTGTCGGTCAGCTCCTTCTCCACACGAATGCCGTTCATGCGGTTCTGCAGCATGGAGAGGGCAATGACCAGAACGGCGAATAGCGCCAGACCCAGGAAAAAATTGCGGAATTTGGACGCCTTCATCTACGTATCACAGCCCCCAATTCGCGACGGGTCAAGATCCACATGCCCAAAGCGGCCATTAGGCCTCCTCGGATGAAGATTAGACGCACCAGGCTGCCGCCGATGCGGCTGATCTCCACCAAGCGTCCTCGCGCCAGATCACTGGTGGTGTTGAGTTCATCGATCGAAACCACGGCTTTGCCGATGGTTCGGGCGACCAAGTGGGCGCCATGGTCGAACACGCCCTTGTATTCGTAACGGCCCATATCGTCCTTCAGCGGGGCGTCAATGGCGGCCTGCACACTCATGCCGATGGTCAAATAGGCGACTGCGACGAAAGCGGCGACAGGCGTCGAAAAGGCGGACCCCACCGTGCAGCCTAGCGCAGCTAGAAAGGCGATCTGGAACACGCAGAGAATCATGGTGCGGATGTAGTTGGAGAGAAATCCGCTCTCCCGAACCAGAAGATCGGGACCGTCTCCGAGTTGAAAGATGACATTGTTCTTCTCCGCTTCCCCCTTGGTCCCCTGGACCTCGGACGGGGGATTGGCATACTCGACGACCAGCACCCCGTCCCCGTTCACATATTTTCCAGGGATAGGCAGTTCATGATAGCCGCCCGTGAGGACTTGCAGAGGGAAGTGGTCGAGACTTTCGCGATCCTTGGTGGACTGCTCGGGATTCCGGATCGACCAAATCCCGCGCAAGACACGCTGGGAACTGCGCGAAGTGGACTCGCGGTAGTGTCGATAGCGCAGGAACACCATTTCATCGACGCTGTCAACGCTGACATTCTTGAACACCCAGCGCTTGCTGGTGCCGGGGGGGACGGAGGCGCTCTTGTTCTTGAGCTGCCGATAAATTTCGCTGAGGACGAACCCCTTGTTGTGCTCCTTGTCCAGCTTGCCTTCCTGGAGGCGTTTCTCATACTCCGCCTCGGTCAATTGGATGAAAGGCGGCTCTTCGGACTGGAAGGCCCGCCGACCGACCAGCACCTCGTTGTGGAGCTGCACCATGTCTTGTTCACTCACTCGCCCTTTGTACTTCGCCCAGGCAAGCCGGGCGAAGACGAGCCCATAGATCGTGCCTGCGGATACCAGGAAAATCAGAGTGTTCATGAGGAAGACCCCAAACCACTTTCCCAGCCAGATGGAGAATCGGGGACAAGGTTTGGTGGCGACCATGTGGATCGTGTAGTTCTCCACTTCCCGCGGCAGCTGCGAGCAAGCGAGCCACACGGTGGTCGCGGACACCAGCGCCATGATCACACCCAGCGAATAGGTCAGGGCGATCTGCACAAGTCCTTGAGCGGTGCCGTCTCCGGACACCATCAAGGGCAGCCCGAACATGGCGATGGCAATGAAGGCGAACAAAACATGAAACACATGCGAGCGAACCGCAGAACGCACGGTTTGTATGACGATGGCGCGGAACGGTTTCACGGCTATGCCTCAATCACGGGTCGAAGAACTGAGCGAATCATGCGCAGCGATCGGGGAAAATCCCCGGCCCGATACTATACGCGTTTCGGCCCTATGCGCCACTCGCGCCGAGTACGGGGAGGAACTCGCGTGAATAATCCTGGGAAGCGAAGACGTTTCAACCGGATCAGCGACCTGACACATCCGGAAACCCATTGCCCTCCGGGATGATCAGCATCCCTTCGAGCGCTTGGCAGTCATCACCGAAGACGACACTCACATCGAACGCGATCCCCGAGAGCAGTCTGAAGTCACTCGGCGAGATCTCGATCTTGAGACAGTAGCCTGGACTGGTGTACGAGTCACTTCTGCTCTCCTCCTCCCCTCGGTATGGTATGGACCCTCCTGCAGGTTCCATTACCTTTCACCGTTCGTCTCAGCGTTGAGCCTCTGAGCTTCTCGGAAGGCCTCTTCAAGATTCTGGTTCCGGATGAAGTCGAGGACGGCCGGAAGCTCTTCCTCCTCCATGGAGAGCCGACTCTCCGACGACGATAAAGATCGTGCCTCGAATAGCTCGCAATTGCCCGAACCCCAAGGCAGAAAGCTGGGGGTGAGAAGTCCGTCCTGGACTGCCTCCAGCGTCTGGAACTTCACTGGCACAAGACACGTACTCTGGGACATGTGCAAGAAGAAGAGCCTTGCCAGAGCTTTCAGGTGCAGGCGCGACGGCAAATACCCGTAATCCCAGCCCTCACCCGACACCACAAATCTGCGTACAGTGTGGGCATCGAACTCCGGGAATGGGTGAGCCAGAACAAGAATCAGCGGCTGGCGGCGTCCACGCTCGTTTGTGGGAATTTGTCCCTTCTGGTGAAGAAGAAAGAGCTGGAGGCTGTTGTCCAGAATCCCTTTTTCTCCTATCTCCACAAGCCAAGGTCCCAGCCGTTTGTAATCGCGTGGCTGTCGGTGGATCTGCTCCCCCTCACCTTCCAGCCATTCGCGCTTGACAGAGAACGTGTTGGCCAACCAGGTCAGCACCCGATCGTCAAGCATACCGAGAATGCTGTCCTCATCCTGAAGATCGGCTGCTGTCAGACCAAACTCAGCAGGTAGGAGACGAAGTAGCTGCAGCGGTTTGATCCCATGTTCTTCCATAAGCTTGAGAAAGCGACACGCTACAAGTTCGGAGGTGGATGGTTTCCCGAACAGACGATCCCAGGCTACACGCACATTGAGTTTACATAGGCCCGGTCCAACCTTGCTCTCGATCAGCCTTTCTTCCTTTGCCATCTCGTATTCCTCTCCGATTGACGGTTCTACAGAATGGCCAGCTCCAGCCTGCTCTTCCGACGCTCCCAATCCGGCATGCATCGCGTGAGTAGGCGATAGAAACCCCGGCCGTGGTTCGGGTGCTTAAGATGACACAGCTCGTGCATGATCACGTACTCGATGCAGTACAGCGGAGTCTTGATGAGTTCCGGGTTCAGGAGAATCGTCCCTGGGCGGCTGTAGCTTCCCCAGCGTGTCGGCATTCTGCGCAGCTTGACCTCCGGGAACGGCACTCCTTCGTTTTTCAGCTTCGCAAAGCATTGCTCCGTGCGTTGCGCGAAGATTCGGCGCGCATGCTGTCGATGCCAGAGCTGAAGGCGTTCCGCGACTTTTCCCTTGTCACTGGGATCAGAGACAAAGGCGTGCAGATATCTGCCAATCAGTTTCACTCTCTGGTTGCGATCCTCAATGACCTTGAGCCGGTACTGGCGTCCAAGGTAGTAGTGGGTCTCGCCACTGACGTACTGCTTCGAGGGCGGCAGGGGTTGGAACTGCTCGAAATAGTCGAGTTGTCTCAGAATCCACACCGCTCGTTTCCGAACCCGTTCCCCGACGGCATCGAGGGTCTTGCCCTCAGGCACATGAGCAACAACACGGTCATTCGGATGAACATCGATCTTCAATAGCCTCCGGTCCTCGAAGACAAGCTCAAACTCAATGGTCTTGGAGCCGAATTGAACGACATGGGACTGTGGTTGGGTAGTGGGCGAGGTCACGAGGGATACCTCACCTTCGCGATCTCCAGGCACTTCTCCATGATGTCGTCGATGTCATCGAAGGAGAGGTGTATGCGGTGCTCGCCCTTCAGCTCGAACAGGAAGTCCTCGATGGCGGTGCGCATGCGGTTTTTTACATCCTCATCGCTCTCCCAGTTGACGATGCGGAGGTCGCGGATGATATCATCGATCCTGAGGCTGGCTTCGGCCCGAACGGCAACCAGGTCCACTCCTTCCCGTTCACACTTCGCCAAGCGTTCCTCCATAGTCCCGAAAAAGGCGACCGCCACCGCGCGGTTGCGGAGTTCGGCCGGGATCTCGTCCCCCGTTCGGTTCTGGACGTGGTGTAGTAGCTCCGTCACCTGCTTGAGATCCTCGGTGTCCGAGAGCCGGTGCTGACGAAATGCCTCGATGGCCTCCTCCACCAGTGTGCTGAATTTTTTGTAGAATGCCGGGTCCTCCTTCTCCCACTTTTCCT
>JAGLDW010000443.1 GCA_023145395.1 Lentisphaeria bacterium
TCCCCCCTCTTCCACTTCGAGTTCCACCCCATTTCTTGCATCCCTGAGCATTCGTCGCATCTTTCTTTTCGTGAGCTCAAGCTATCAGATTTTCTTCCAATGAACGTTCCGCGTTGATCCTAACCAAGGACGAACCATGAAGAGACTAGGTGTTGCAGTGGTGGGGTGTGGGGGCGTCAGTTCCGGGCATATTCGGGCCTGGTGCGGTGAGAATGACCGAGCGGAGATTGTGACCTTGGTCGATGTGGTCGAGGAGTTCGCCGAGGAGCGCAGGACAGAGTTCGAGCTTGCCTCGAGCACTGTCGGCACATCCTACGAGGATGTCTTGGCGCGTGACGACGTGGATGTCGTCGACATCTGCACCCCGAGTCACCAACACGCCGAGCAGGTCGCCGCCGCACTCGAGGCGGGGAAACACGTCGTCACCGAGAAACCGACTGGATACAACCCCGAGGAATGCCGCAAACTGCGCTGGTACGCCCAGCGTTATCCGGACAGCAAGGTGGCAGTCGCCTACTCGCTACGCTACTACCCCCTGAATATTCGCGTGAGGCAACTGGTGCAGGAGGGTGCGATTGGACGGGTGCTGTTCGGCGAGTTCTCCCACAATCACCCACACGATTTTTCACTGGACACAAAGGAGCCCTCCCCTGCCCCCGCCGTGCCCGGGAAGAAGACCTCGTTTGCCGACAAGGGCGGACAGTATCTGCCAAGCTCCGAGATGACCGGTGCCACTCATCCCTACGATTTCATGCGCTACATGTTTGGGGAAGTCCGCGACGTGTTCGCGTTCAGAGCCGACTGCGGCGTGTTCGCCTTGATGCGATTCGAATCCGGCGTGATCGGAAAGGCGACTGGCGGGAGCGCGCCGAAACAGGGCCTCGCGACCCCGCATGTCCTCTGCATCCAAGGCACCGAAGGCACGATCTTCACCCAGAACGAAAACCAATACACGGACAAGGGCCCCGTGCGCGGATACACAGGCTACATCGTCACAAAGGGAGAGCAGAAACCGATCGAAGTGAGCGAATCGGATACGAGTCACGGCGATGCAACACGCACCCGAAACTTTCTCGACGCAATCACCGGGGATGCCCCCCTGATCTGCTCCCTCGAGGACAGCATCCGCACCTCCGAGCTGCTCCACGCCCTATGGGATTCACACAACTTGGAGATCCGCGTTCCTGTCCACCGTGTTGGAAAAAGCGGCTGAGCGAAAACAAACTGCACGAGTCATGGAGGGCGAGACTCCCGGCGAGCCATGCTCTGTGGAGGGCGAGACTCCTGGCGAGCCATGCCCTGTGGAGGGCGAGACTCCTGGCGAGCCATGCTCTGCGAACTCCGCAAATCACGCCCAGAATATGGGAGACAGACTCTGGACGGCGAACCACCGAAAGTGCTGCGGGACGACTCGGACCGCGAGGGGAGTGAAAAACGCCCTCGGTCCCGGAGGTCCCGAGCCACTGTCAGACCCCACGCCCATCGTCGAAGCTCCCGCTGCCCTGGCGAGACTGCACCAGAGTTTCTCCCCTCATTCAAGGCAGATGAGCCGGAAGTTCTTCCGTGGCACATTCAGTCGCAGGGCATCGTCATCCAGTTTCACCGCCCAATGGTCCATGTCGTCCCGCGCGGTTTTCAGTCCTGGAATCAGTCGTTCCAGCTCGCCTCGCGGGATTGCCACGTTGGCATTGGCCGCGCTCAGATTGGAGACCACCAACACGGAGCGCCCGGGTTGACGATAGATGGACGCGTAGATGCTTCGTTCGATTAGCGTGTCGGTATAGGGCCACTTCCAGTACGGGATGAAATCAACAGTCGGTCCGCGCAACTGATCGAGTACGCTCCAGGCCGCAAACATCGGGGTGCTCTGGATGGCGCCGCAGTAGATTGGCGTGCCATGCACGAGCGCCAGTGCCATGAGTCGGCGCGTGCCGATGGCGATTTGCTGGGTGGACGACACCACCGTCCTGTCCGTGCCGATGCTGAACTGAGGCAGGTAGACCTGGACGACGCCGAACTGGTTCGGCCCGATGTATCGGGCGCGAAACTCACCCGTTGTGAACATCTGCGTGTGGTCATAGCCGTAGATGCCTTCGCCATCAAGGTTTGCATCGGTAAACGAGATGGTTCCGGGGAACATGCCGGCATGCTTCATGATGAATGGCGTCTTGCCACGCTTCACGAATTCGTGGCGGATCATCATGAACAGTCGCCGCAGGGCGAGGAACGGCGTGGTCGGATGGGTGACGTCGCCGTCCACCCAGCCGCAGCCGTGACCACGGTTGGCACATGGTCCCGGATGTGTGTTGTCGAAATAGACGCCCTCGATGCCGTACTTGTCGATAAGCCGGCCGATTTCGTACGCCAGATAGTCGGAGGCAAAGGAATTGGGGCAGATCTTCACATAGGCAGACGTATTATCGGACTGCGGCAGTTTTGCCCAGGCGTCTGTCTTGGCGGCATAGTAGTAGCCGTTGAGGTCGTTGATGCTTAGATGGGTCGGCGCGAAGTAGGGCAGCGCCATAACCCCGACGTATGACCCGGCATCAAGGTATTGCTTCATCAGATCGGGCTCCGCGACTTGCGGGGAACTACAGCCGGCGCTCCAGACGTCCCACCATAGCAAGGCAATGTCGTTCTGGCTGCGGTCGCGGCGCGGCAGACTCTCCCACGGCGGGCGTATGGTGCGCGTTCCGCTGCCGGCCTGGGCGTATCGAACGTAACTGAGCGGCTCCTTGTCGATGATGGGTGGCTGCTCAGCCTGCAGCGCTTCGATGCGCTCAATCATTTTCCGATCGCCCGGCAGCCAATTCCAGAAGCGGTTGAATCTCATCTTGAACCAATCCGCTCGGACCGGTTTCGGCGGCATCGCTTGCATGATAAAACGCAGCTTCCACGAATCGGTCACCGTGGTCGGCCGGGTGACGAAGTTCAACCGCACCACCAATCCCTCGGCCGTGCGCTCGAGCGACCAGGTCACATCGTTGTCGTCGAAACGCCAGCCTTGATCGCTGTCGGTGATGAATGCCAGTCCCTTTTCCTCGTCGCCGATCCAGAAGTACCGGGGCACGCCACGCGTCCACTGCCACAGTGTGCCGTGGTCCTCGTCCAAGCGCTGAGGCGCCCAGTCGTTCTTGGTCTTTGCTCGGCCAACGACCAGCCTGACATCGACCGTTTCGCCGGCAGTGGGGATCGGCCCCTCCCCGAAGCAATGGGTGTTGTCTGGGAAACGCTTGCTGTATCGAATGTACTTTGCCACCTGCTCCGTGAGCGGGATCGACAGCGATGCGTCCGTGATTCGCGTCGGTCGGTCGGCGTGTAGGTTCAGATCGACGATGAGCAGCGCGTCGTACGCAAGTGTTCCAGTCAGATTGAGACTCCAGCCATCGCCCTGAACCGTCTGCCGCGCCACGACTTGCTGCTCGCTGATAGTGAATGCAGGTTTGCTTCCCGCGAAATCGAGAGCTTGCCCATCCCCAATTTTCATTTCAAAACGCATTTTCCCGGCGAGAATCGCTTCACCCAACACGGAAATGCTGTTCGGAATCACCGTTTCCCGGAACCCGAACCGCGACGTCGTCAGTTGAAAAACGCCTTTGCCATTTGCGCGGATCGGGTTGTAGGGCGGCAATACCCGATCAACCACGAGCGCTTGTTGCATCCGACGAATTTCGTCGTCACTGAGCCCGCGATAGCTCTTGTGCTTCCCGGAAACGGCCCAGTCCGGCCAGTTGGTGCTTTCGGCGAATTTGGCCTGCGGCAGCAGCAGGCAGAAATCCATCAACCGGATATGGAACGTGCTCGCGCTGCCGTCCGCTGGTTGCTGCTGTGGAACAGGTTCGCCCCGGATAGGAGCTTTGCCGAAGATGACGATGCGCGGCCGAATCGTCGCGGCCCGCTCGGAGGCGGTGTAGACGAACGTGTAGGTCTGGGGCTCGGCCGTCAGCGAAATCCGCCGCGAGAGTGGGAAGATCGTGTTCCTGCCTTGCTCGTTGTACTCGTAGGCGCCGAACGCCATGCTGCCCGCGCCAGCCACCGTCAGCGTCAACGTGTAGGCGCGCCCCGGTTCGACGTTGATGGGGTACTGACTGTATACCCCCATCGATTCGGCCAAATCATGATGCCGCAGTGACAGTTCAGCGTCAGCCTGGTCCGCAATCATCGTCCGATGCGTCTTGATCTGGATGTCGGAAGGCCCGCCGATTTTCCAGCCGGCGACGCCTTCAAGAAAGTCACCATTGAAAATGGCGTTGCATGTCGGGGCAGTGACACCCTCGGCGACGGCGAGGGTGGTGGACGCCAGCAGTAACAAAAGCACCCTGTGATAACACATTGTCAACACACACCCCCCAACAGTTTTCCACCTATTTGCCGCTCAGCTTGTTACCCATTCTTCATAGACTATACGTCGTGTCCTGCGAACTCCGCAAAGCCCACCCCCGAAAGTGGTGCGGGACGGCCCGGACCGCGAGTATGCGGAAAACGCCCTCGGTCCCGGAGGGCCCGAGCCACTGCCGGACATCCGCAATAGTGGTGCGGGACGGCCCGGACCGCGAGTATGCGGAAAACGCCCTCGGTCCCGGAGGGCCCGAGCCACTGCCGGACTTGGGGAGCACAGCCGCGGCGGAGATCCCATCGAGCAACAAGTTTCGGTCAGTCCAGGATTCGCGCCTTTCCGAGTGCGGCGATCAGCTCGTCCCTCTTCAGCCTGCTCGTTTTCAGATATCGACGTTTCCCGACGGGTACCACGGTTGTGCCCGTTCGTTCTCCGGCGGTAGCCTCGATCTCTTCTCCCATGCTCTCCAGCACTGCGATGTCTTTCGGCTCCAGCGGGAGTTCCAGTCTCTTGTCCGCTGATATATGCCAGTAGACGGCATACAACGCCTCCTTCCTTTCGAAGGTGAAGGCGATTACGTCCCTACTCCCACTGGCAACATTCATGACCTGATCATAGGGAACCAGCTCAAGATCGTTCCTTTCATCCAGTAGAAGGATGAACTCCTGCTCGGCATCGCGCAGCATTTGTTTCTGTTCATCGCTCAGCCACTTCCTCGCTCGCACTTCCTCCCAGCGCCTGAAGACCTCAAAGTTGTCGGCTGTTCTCGGATGCTGCGCCAGCACCGCCGGGGACGGATTGATACCGACAGGGCAATCCCATGCCGCGGCCTTGCTGGTGACAAATTCCATCTGGTCTGGCTGTGTGCCAATGGTTTCCTCGCTGGGAAGGAAGTACCCCAACCAGCCAAAGTTCAGGCGGGTGAAATTGTCCTGCATTCTGGGTGCTTCCGTGAAGGGATGGCGGATGGTTTCCGCCTTCAGCTTCTCGGGACGGAAGACATCGAATGCATTCCCGCCTGTCAGCATGTGCCAGCTGAAATGGGTCTTGGCCGCCCCCTCCGCGAAGATGGGTTCCGGTTTCAGTTTGCGGAACACTCTGTGCTGGGCGCCGGCCACATGATACCAGAAAGGAGGATTGACACCTTCCGACCCATCAAAATAGATGAACTCGAATCCGGCATCCCAGAGATCGGCGATACCGTCCGCCACCTCGTCCTGCAGGTCCGAGTATTGATCAAGGTAGACACTTGTTGCGCCGAACTCACTGACATCCAGCAATCCGAACATGGTGCCTTCGGGTTGAACATTGACCGTTGTCTTGTCGATTCCGCGCACACACCCGTGGAATGTGTAGGGCAGCGTCGTGGTGTAGCCCTCATAGGAGATCAGTTCCGTCCCGATCTTCAGCACCCTCCTGTTCCCCGCATTGGTGGAGTGTATGGGGTTCTGCTGAACATGGATCGTGGTGTCGGTCTCCCCGAGAGGCTTAGCCAGCGTGAAGTGCCGCAGGAGGTTCAGTCGGCGATCCGGAACGGGTGTGACGTACTTGCTGTCCCGACCAATGTGGCTGTGGAGAAAATGACAGCCCGGGGTGATGCCTGCCTCCTTGATCTTGGTCAGCATCGCTTTCAGATCCGCCTTGCCGTTCGGATACTCCTGCCTGTAGACATCGTAGTTCCCGATCAGCCTGTAGCCTCTGCTTTCGAGAAAAGACGGATAGTAGATGTTCATGAGCCTGAACCCGCCCATCTTGGCGTACTCGATCTGCTCATCGACGTTGGTCGGATTCACAGTGGCTGTCCAGTAGTACGATGCGGTGTAGAGATCATGCCTGCGACTGGCCACTCCATGGGGCAGTCCATAGTCCTCCTCAACCGTGGCGATCTTATCCAGCAGCTCGTCCTTGGCACACGTGATCAGCGCAGCAGTGACTCCCGTGAGCTTCACCTTCTCATCCGTACCCGCTTGCAGGATCCGGTATCCCTCGCCCTCTTCCGAATCGGCATTCGCACAGGGGCCTGCGCCAAGCACATTGACCGCCACTTCCTCATCCCATATCACGTTCAGCCAGTCGCCCCAATGCCCCCGTTCGCGGACCGGCAGTCGCAGGAACCACATCTCGGATACTGGTGGCTCCGTCATGGTGATGCCATAGGGTTCAGTCAGGTTGAGCGCCTCGAGTGAGAATGCGATGTAATCCTCGGCGATCTTCACACGGACCGTGGCTTCCCACGGGATCAATTCATACCCGATAGTCAGCTTGTCCCCCTCCTGCCGAATCGCATTGGATTTGAATGTGGTCTTCTTGTTGGGGTAGGCCAGCTTTACCTCATTCTGGTAGGGACGCGGCTCAGTTATGGTACTGATCGGGATCCTCTTCCCCTGTATCAAACATTCAGTATTGGTTGGTTTGAATACCAGGCTCTTGGCGATTCCATCACTGGTGATGACCAGTCTCACCTGTCCATTCTCGATCGTCACATCCGGCGTCTTGTTCATGGTCAACTCCGATAGGAACAGGAACACATGTCTCAAAAACTGCTCATCCGACGCGGCACGGTCGCGCCAAGCATCGCGTCAGCTCAAATCTTAAGGATACCATATTCGCTCACCTCCACCAGTTCCACCCGCTCACGCTCTGCCCACACGACCGCCCTCGGTCCCGGAGGTCCCGAGCCACTGCCAGCCCACGCCCATAGTGGTGCGGGACGTCCCGGACCGCGAGTGAACGCCGCACCACCCCTTGCCGAGCCAAGTGCCGATGGTATCTTGCTTCCATGTGCAGAGGGATTTCCCACCACGCTCATCACACCATTTGCGGAGTACAAAAAACATGCTGAAATCATTCTTGCGCTATGTGGCACTGAGCGTCTTCGTGTGCGCGACAACCGGCGCAGCCCAGAGCAAGCTCCATGTCGCGCCGAATGGCGATGACAAAGCCACCGGGACGTTGGCGGCTCCCTTCGCCACACTCGAACGAGCCCGAGAGGAGATCAGAGGGTGGAAGAAGGGCGCGGGTCTTCCCCAGGGCGGGGTCACCGTGCTGTTGCGGGGTGGGATCTACGAGCGTGACAAAGCATTCAAGCTGGGCAAGAAGGACTCGGGCCGCCCGGACGCACCCATCATCTATCGCGCCCAGCCCGGAGAAAACGTTCGTTTGATCGGCGGTCGGGTGGTGCGAGGCTTCAATCCGGTGACGGACCGAGCGGTGTTGGCGCGCTTGCCGGAGCAGGTGCGTGGCAAGGTGGTTCAGGCGAATCTGAAGACGCAGGGCATCACAGATCTGGGCGGCGTTCTCAAGAACCGTCTCGGGTTCTATTTCAAGGACAAGCCCATGCGCCTTTCCCGCTACCCGAATGATGGCTTCATGAAGATTGTCGATCTGCTCGGCGGAAAGCTCAAGGTGGTCCGCAGCACTCGGGGGGATGCAATCGGCAAGTTCACCTGCGACAGCGAACGACTGGGACGCTGGACCGGCGAGAAGGATCCCTGGGTGCACGGCTACTGGTACTGGGACTGGTCGGATCAACGCCATCCAGTCAAAACAATCGATCCGGACACGCGCATGATCGAGGTGCAAGAGCCATACCACAGCTACGGCTATCGCAAGGGGCAGTGGTTCTACGCCTTCAACCTGCTCTCCGAGATCGACGAACCGGGAGAATGGTATCTCGACCGGGAGACGGGCGTGCTCTATTTCTATCCCCCCTCCCCCATTGCCGAGGGAAGCGCGGTTGTCTCGGTCGTGCCGTCCATGCTGGAAATGAAAGATGTCTCCCACACGACCTTTGAGCGCATTGGTTTCGAGGGAGCGCGAGGCACATGCATCCGTATCACGGGTGGCACCAAGAACGAAATTGCCGCCTGCACGATCCACAATATTGGGGGAGACGCGGTCAGCATAGGTGGAGGCACGGAGCATGGCGTCGTCGGTTGCGACATCTACAACATGGGTGGCGGAGGCATCGGCCTCCGGGGAGGCAATCGCAAGACACTTGCACCCGCAGGCCACTATGCGGTCAACAACCACATTTATCATTATGGAGTGTGGAGTCGCATGTACAAGAAGGCAGTCGCGCTGAGCGGCGTCGGTTCACGGGCAGCGCACAATCTCATCCACGATGCGCCGCATCAGGCCATCGGCTTCGGGGGCAACGACCACTTGATCGAGTTCAACGAGATCCACAGCGTCTGCTTCGAGTCGAACGACGCGGGCGCCATCTATTCCGGGCGCGACTGGACCGCTCGGGGCACCATCATTCGGAACAACTACATGCACCACATCTCCGGTTTTCGCGGGCGCGGCTGTGTCGGAGTGTACCTCGACGACATGTTCTGTGGAACCGAGATTTCCGGCAATGTCTTCTACAAAGTGACCCGCGCCGCCTTCATCGGGGGCGGGCGCGACTGCCTCGTGGAAAACAACATCTTCGTGGACTGCGCCCGTGCGCTGCATATCGATGCCCGGGCGCTGGGCTGGGCCCATGGCCATGCGGACGGTTGGATCAAAGAAGCGAAGACCAAGGGAACCCTGTCGGGTTATCAATACCAAAAACCACCCTACAGCACGCGCTGGCCGAAGCTGGCGCGCATTCTCGAGGACGAGCCCAAGGCACCCGAGGGCAATCTCATTCGGCGCAACATCTTCTACGGAAAACGCTGGAATGACATTACAGGCAGAGCCAAGCCCTACCAGACACTCGAGAACAATCTCACTGACACCGATCCTCTCTTCATCGACTACGACAAGCA
>JAGLDW010000444.1 GCA_023145395.1 Lentisphaeria bacterium
CGGGCATCCTGGCCGGTGACCCATACTGTGTTGCCCATGCAGGAACCGCCACCCACCAGAGCCGCCCGGCGCAAGAAGAAAGGCCTTACGCCCACCTTCAAGGTAGTCTTCACGCGCCAGGCGCCCACCATCGATGGGATCCTGTCCCCTGCGGAATGGCCCAAGCAGAAGATGGCGATCAAGGAGGATGTCCATGGCAAGCCGGCTAAACCGCACAGCGAGGCGTGGCTCGTGCATGACGGCACCTATCTCTACCTTGCGGTGCGCAACGAGGTCAATCCAGCCAAGCCGCTGATATCCGATGCGAGATGGGGAACCAACGATGCCGTGGAAATTGCCGTCCAAAACCCGGCAAAGGGAAAACTCGCGCCCATTTTCGTGGTGAGAGGATATCCCGACGGGAAGTTCGAGTGCAGCACCGAGGCAGGTGCGCCAGAGCCGGAAGCCAGCGCCCTGCAAGTGGTTGTCGAGTATCGTGCCAAAGTGGTTGATCCCGCGCACTGGAGCGCGGAATTCCGCATTCCCTGGTCGGCATTGGGCGTGGAACCCGGCAAGCATGCCAGGCTGCCCTTCAACCTGACCGTGCGCAAGATGGCCTCCTCGCTTTGGCTCATGTGGGTCGGGCCCGAGGCACACTCGTGGCAGGTGGATCAAGCCGGTGTCATCCTCTTGGAGAAGCAACCAAAGTGAGCTTTGGGGTCCGCGTGGAAAGTTCTTGCCATTTTGGGGAGGCAGCGCACGCATGATTCGCTCGCTGAAACCTCACTCCGCTGTCCCCTGGAGGGCGAACGGCCCGTGAGCCGCCACAATGCGCATCCGCTGTCCCCTGGAGGGTACCCATATAGGGATGCCCTCTGTCACTCGACGCTCTCGCCAAAATGGCAAGCACGTTCCGCGCCCCCCCTCATCCCGGCAGGACCCAGTAGGTTTTGGGCAGTTCGCCGGTGACTAGATTGTAGATCAGACCCATGACGATGACCATGAGACCCGCCACCATGTCGCCGGCGATGAGCCCGAACATGAAGGGCTTGATCCGCTGGTACGCCTGGGCGCCCCCATAGCGGGTGGTCAGCACTTTCAGAAGACACCCCAGCAGGAATGACCACGCCATCATGTACCCCGCGTAGCCCGACCACACTAGGAACAGCACGGGATGCAGCGGCCAGCGCGCGAAGCGCAGACGAATGGCCGCGAGAGCCAGAACGCCGACCAACGCGACGCCAAAGGCGATCGTGCTATGCTTGTCCGGCTTCATCGTCGCAATTCGCTGCCATCCGGAGATCTTCTCCGAACGCGTCAGCATGTCCTGCGCCAGCAACCGCTGCCTCGCCTTCGCGGCGCCGTCAGCCGCAAAACGCGGCACGGACTTGGTGGCAAATCCATCCGCCCAGTTCACCCCTCGATCATAGGCGAAGTAGAGAGTGATGGGAACAGCCACACTCAAACCCAGGAACACCGTGAAAACAGACAGCGCGGCCGTGCGCCCGAGTTTCAGCTTGCAGTCGTCCGACAACTTGATCACGTTGACCATATACGGCATGAATGTCTCGCGCGGATCCACCAGAAGCATGCAGGTCAGCACGAACATGATCATCAGAATCCCCGGCCCCAGCGCCTGCTCGCCGAAAAAACCGAAAATCAGGACGCAGGGATAGATGTAGGGAGCGATGAAGAACAGTCCGCTCTCGGCGATGATGCGTCCCATGACCACGAACACGATCACGGTCAAGCTGGCGTAGATCAGCGCAATCTGCCAGCCAAGTCCCAGCAGGCAGAGGTCCACGACGAAGACGATGAAGCCGCCCACAAAGAGCCGACCTCCCCACACGGCCGAGGTCTCGATCCGTTCGATGCTGGGAAGGAAGACCACGCGTCGAGCCAAGTTCGAATAATAGTGTCGGCCCGTGTACAGAAGGGACATGAACATGCCCACATAGCCCCCGAAGACCAGGCTGGTGTCGATGCGTGGAGCAAAGCGCGTGCCACCGCCCATGGTGATCCCGTAGTTGGCCATCACTCCCCCCGCATACCGGAACAGGAACGGCCCCAGTCCCACAGAAAGGGAAACATCGGTTGCAAGCAGATAGGCGATGCCCACGGCGGCGAAGTAGAACCGCGGACGGATCAGCGACCACCCTCCCCCACGCATGAATGTCGGAAAAAGGCGTGCCAGCGGACTGAAGTCGAACACGCGTCGGATGGGAATCAGGTTCTCGGGATGGTAGACGTGCAGGAAGTTGTTCAAATGAAAGAGCAGCACGCAACTGACGGAAACCCAGAACCAACGATTCCCGAAAACGCTCGGACGCCCTTCGTCGTCGCTCGGCAGCAATGCCCGGGTGAATTGGACAATCGGGTAGGGCAGATGCTCGTGGCGGGACCACTGGGTGTGCATGCCAAGGGCGAGACCCGTGAGCGCAAGCCACACCAGGCCGAACAAGGGCAACCAGAAGAAGAGAGTCTTGCGCCAAGCGCCCCAGGGGACCTTTCCCGGGGAGATCGGACAGCTGTCGGTGCGCAGGCCCTGGACAAAGCCCACCAGCGCGCGGTCGTCATCGCCACCAGGATCGGCGAGCATGC
>JAGLDW010000445.1 GCA_023145395.1 Lentisphaeria bacterium
CCTGGGTGCGGACAGCGCAGGACACCACTCCCGATCGTCGTGGCTCGGACGGACATTGGCTTGTCCCTGGGAGGGCGAAGCTCCCGCTGAGCCGCAGACTGCGAACTGTCCCACTCTCAGTGGTGCGGGACGTCCTCGGGCCGCGAGTGCCCATGGAACATCTTCGGTCCCGGAGGTCCCGAGCCACTTTCGGGAGACGCTTTGCGCATCTTTGCATCGCCACTACCAGATGTTATCTTTTCCCCCGTAGCCGGGGTGAATCCTTCGACTTGCTGTCAATCTATCGGTCCGTAAAATACAGTCCGCGCCGGGTGACGGAGACCATCTGTGAAGCAGCATTCCGGAGAATCAAAGCGCCACCACAGCTTTGGCCGGGCTCTGTTCCAGATCCTGGTGTTGGGCATTTTTCTGCCGGCTGGCATGATCTGGACGGTGGGTCACTTCACGGCGCGTGCTGCGGTGGCGTTCCTCTGGGACGGTCTCTCGGACGAGATCTCCGGGCACACGGTGGAGCGCACCCTGCGCTATCTCGAGACGGGAAGCACTGCGCTCGACTACAACCGCTTTGCCGTTGCGCTCGGACTCGTGGACCCCCGTGACCGTCGGGCGATGCTCCGCTACCTCCTAGCGGTGTTGGAGGCGAATCCGAACATAACTTGGTACTCCTTCGGGAGTGCAGATGGCGCCTATCTCTCCGCCTACCGCTCGCCAGACGGGGGGCTGCGGCTCACGTGGCGGGAGCAGGAGGAAGACGGCGCCCGATATCGCGACTTCCGCGTTTTGCCCGACGGTGGCTGGGAGGCGCTCGAGGAGAAGGTGAAGCCTTACGATCCTCGGACGCGGGGATGGTACCAGGCGGCTCTCGAGAAGGGACGGCAGACTTGGTCGGAGCCATTCCTCTTCGCCTCTGGCCCGCCGGGATTCATCCTGTCCGGACCCGCCTGCGGGACCGAGGGGGAGGTGATTGGCGTATGGGCAACTGAGTACGAGATGTCGTACGTCTCCGAATTCCTGGCAGGCTTGCAGATCGGGCGACATGGGAGAGCCTACCTGGTCACCGCGTCCGGAGAGGTCATCGGGCACCCTGTAGCCGGCGCACAGATCAGTGCGGCCGACGGTTGGATCGTCGTGGAGAAGAACGGCAGGAAAACAATCGCGACCGCCTCCACGCACCGGGATCCGTGGTTGCGACGGGCATTCGCGGTGACCGACAGAGAGGGGGAGCCTATAGCCAACGCCAAGTTTGAAGTGGACGGGGATGCCTACCTCTGTGCGGCCACTTCGTTTCCGGCTGAGAGCGGGCTGGACTGGAGGGTGCTGATCGTTCTGCCCGAGAAGGACATTCTGGGTATTGTGCACCGCAACAGCTTGTGGACCGGCATCGCGGCCATCCTGATCGCAGTCCTTTTCCTATTCCTGGGGCATTTGCAGGCGCGTAGACGGCTGTCCCGGCCCCTGGCCGATATCGCGCAGGATCTCGAGGAAATGTCGCGCCTCGAAACCGAGTCGACGCCTCGCGTCGTTGGGAGTCGCATCTCCGAGGTGCAGGGCATGGTGCGTGCCCGCGAGGTTATGCGTGCCGGACTGCGCTCGTTCAAGAAGTACGTGTCGGCGGATCTGGTTCAGGAGTTGATGGAGAATGGCCAGGAGGCGCGTCTGGGTGGGGAAGAGCGCGAGCTGACGGTGATGTTCTCCGACATGGTCGGGTTCACGCGGATCAGCGAGGAACTAGGCGAGCCGAAGGTCCTCGTGGAAGCGCTCAGTCACTATCTTGGTGCCATGAGCGAAGTGATCGTTCAAAATGGCGGCACTGTGGACAAGTACGTCGGCGATGCGATCATCGCCTTCTGGGGAGCACCGCACGACCACCCCACGCACGCTCTGTCCGCATGCGAGGCGGCCTGGGAGTCTCAGGTCGTGCTCGGGGAGTTGCGGGAGTCGTGGGTCGCTGCGGGGCTGCCGCGCTTCCGCGCCCGCATCGGTGTCAACACGGGGAAGATGCTGGTCGGCAACATTGGATCCGTGGCCCGCATGAACTACACTGTGATGGGTGACCACGTGAACCTTGGTAGTCGGCTCGAGGGGCTGTGCAAGATCTATGGCTTGGAGATCGCGGTCGGGGAGACCACTAGGGATGCCGTCCGGGAGGTTTTCGAATGCCGTCCCGTGGACTACGTCGAGGTGAAGGGGCGATCCCAGGCAGTGCTCTTCTACGAGCTTCTCGGGAAGCGGGGCTCGATCGATGAAAGCCGTTTGGCTGCCGCCGAGATCTACGCCCAGGCACTCGACCTCTACTTGGCGCGTGAATTCGGGTCGGCGAAGGATGCCTTCCAGCACGCCCTGGACCTCAGGCCGGATGATGTGGCCGCCCGCGAGTTGATCAAGCGGTGCGAACTCTACATACGCGAGGCGCCTCCGGATGATTGGAGTGGTGTCGTGCGCATGAGCCGCAAGCGTTAGCTCGCACTGTCGTCTACTTCTCGTTCGACTTTGTCGCTTCCTCGTCGATTCTCGTCAGCCCTTCAATCGACGCCATCTTCGAGTGCGAGTCGGCGAACGCAGGAGGGATTTGCTGTGGGATGACTACGGGACGGCGGGGATGTGGAGAAGGGAGAGGGTGCGTTTTTGGAGAGCCCAGACGAGATCGCGGTCGGGGGCGCGGTGCGCTGCCAGGCGTAGGATGGCATTGTTGCCGCGCCAGTTGGCGAGACGTTTGCCGGTGCCGTCGAAGGCGGTGACAGTGCCGTCGCGGGCGGCGCGGAGGAGCACAGGCTTGCGGTCCGAACCTGCCAGCAGCGCGGCGTCGGTGACCGCGTCGGTCGCATAGCGGGTCCAGAGCACCTCGCCGTCGGCGTCGAGGAGCGCGAGGAAACCGCTGGCGCTGGCGAGTGCCAGCTCGGGACGCTGGTCCCCGACAACGTCGTCGGCGAGGGCGCGCGCGTGTGCCTCATCACCGACGAACGCACTCCAGAGCTTGACTGCGGTGAGTCGTTTTTTCGCGTAGGGCTTGGTGACGGTGACCCGTCCGTCCACGTCGGCGAACACGGCTTCCGCTTTGCCGTCGAGGTCGAAATCCGCAGTGGTGATGGCCCGACTTCCGCCGTGGCAGCCGGAGATGCTACTGATTCGGTCGTAACCGGAGCGTGAGAAGTCGATGATGCGTCGGGAGGCGTAGGTAAAGCCGCAAAGCAGCTCGAGCTGCCCGTCGCCTGTCATGTCGGCTGCGCCGATTCCGCATGCCTTGTGCTGGGTGGTGGCCTGCCAGGCGCCGGTCTTTCCCGTCTTGGGCGTGCCGTCGGCATTGAGCACGTAGAAGATGCTGCTTGCGCAACCAACGGCGATCTCGGGCGTGCCGTCCGCATCGAAGTCGGCGAAGAGTGTGACGCGGGGATGCCCTTCGATGCCACCGGAGGAACGGAACGCTTCGAAGAACTTTGTCCATCGTTCCGAGCCGTCGGCGTTGAGCACGTGGAGTTGACTGTCCTCCACGGCACAGGCGATTTCATCGCGTCCGTCCCCATCGAGATCGCCTGCGGCCAGGGCGTTGACGCGGCCATTGAAATGAGCGGTCCAGAGCGTCTTTCCGTTCTGGCTCAGGGCGAGCAGTGTGCCGTCCTCGCAACCGACGAGAGCATGGAGAGTGGGCGGAGACCCGATGTTGGCGAGTGCCAGGCATGCGGAGTCCGCAGGCAGGGAAATATGGGCGAGTTCGACAGCATTGTTTTCGGGGGCGACAGGTGCGGAGTTCGCAGGGGACGTGTTTTGCGCGTGAGCGCTCAGCGTCGTGCGGAGGGCGGCGAGCGCTGCCACGAGTTCTGGCGAGAGATTCTCGAGTGTGCCTTCGCCGCCGGAGATGCGGTGTCTGGTCTGCTTCTGACCGCACTGGACTACGAGGGTGGTCGGAAGGCGACTGCTTGTGGTCGCCGTGCGTTTTGCGAGGTCGATGGCGAGGGTGACAGGGGAGGGTGCCGAGAGGGTCAGCGATGGTGCCTCAAGGCGGGTCAGACCCGCCAGTAGACACATTTCATCCGCGAGCAGGACATGAATGGCTTCGACCGAGACACCGGCGATGCGGGCTGGGCCCGCAATGGCCGCGACGTTGAGCGCGCCGCTGGTGGTCAGCCCCGCTCCCCCGAGAGCGAATACCTCCAGTCGGGGGTCGGCGTTGGCGCCCGCCGCATAGAACACATTGGGAATGACCAGGGATTCTCCGGATTTCATCTGGCTGGTCAGGCGGTGCCGAAAGAGCTTTGGGATTGGACCGGCGTATTCGTATCGCTGCCAGTTCTTGGCCTCTTCGGGCACTTCGGCTGTGGTGAGGCGCCCCGCGCCGGGGGCGTGGATGTAGAAACGTTGATCGCCGGCCTGCTCCACCTGCCAGACGCGGCCGCGGAGCTGGGTCCTGCCGAGAGACCGGAAGCGGACGGTCGCGTCGTACATGCCGGCTTTGCGGGCGGTCACAGCATCGAGCAGGAGGAAGGTGTCGGAGGGGCGGTGCCAGAGAATGTGTCGATCCCAGTCCGTGCCTGCGTAGCGGGGGGTGCGAGTGACCGTGAGCACCCACTCTTCGGTGGCGACCGCGGTGCGCAACTCGACGATTTTGTCGGGGAACTCGCTCTTGGTGTCGCGCATGATGGTGAGCGTGTTGTGGTCTTTGGCGCTGCCCTTGAGATAGTCCCCCTCGCAGAGCCACATGCGTCCATTGTCCGTGAAGCGGAGGATGGAGTTTCCATCCCAGTGGCCGTGGGAACTTCCCGAGAGTCCATCGAGCAGGAGGTAGGCGCGGTCGGGATCGTGGTTCTGGCGCATGCTGATCTTGTCGAAGGCCGCTCCGAGAGGCGTGCGGCTGCTTGCGCCGTAGACGCTGTACCAGAGCGGTTCGAGGGGATGGATGTAGAGCGCTTCGACATCTTCGGGTGCGGTGCGACGCAGGTCGATGTGTCCCCCTGTGACTTTGGTGAGATAGGGCATGCCATCGCGCGGGTCGCCTGCGACTGGACCTCCGTATCCCCCGACGTCGCCGTATCCGACCGGTGCGTTGAGGTTGTCGTGAACCATGTAGCGGAGGCGCAGGAAACGGTGCAATGGAAGTTGTTCGTAGTAGTCCCAACGCCCGAGCAGGGATGCGAGATAGGCGGTGTGAGCGATGGTGATGTCCTGGTATCCCCAGCAGTCGCACATGGGTTTGGAGGAGACGAACGGGGTCTGCATGAGCGCTTCCACCCAGCCGCGGCGGACCCGGGCCGACTCCAGCCCATAGTGCCTGCCGAAGTAGTCCGCGCCGTAGCCAAGACAGAGCGCGGGGAAGGTCTGATGATTCCAGGTGATGCGGGGAGGGCGCTCCCGGATTCTCTGGGAAATGCCCGCGTCTCCGTCCGGGCCTCGCAGACCCCACCATTTGGTGAAGAGCCCTGCTGTGAGATCGGTCAGACGCATCATCAGGTTTGTGAGTGCCAGATGATCGGCCTCGCTGAAGGCGGGATTGTGCTCGCGGTGCTCGAAGTTGGGGAGAATCTTGTGAAACTCCATGTCGAGCGCGCCGTGGTAGCTTGCGCGGCGGATGGTGTCTGCGGAGTCGAGGTACTCCCAGTAGCGGTGCATGAGCATGGAGAAGGAGGCGTCGTCGTGGTACTTCGCGTTCTTGAGGATGGTGCGGATGGCACCTTGGCGCAGCCATTTCCCGCTGGCGATGGCGCGGCTGCGGAAATCCTTTCGCTTGTCGATGCGCGGCGCGGGGATACGGGTCCACGGAAGGCGCGGCTCGGGTGTGCTCTGGAGGCGTTCGAGAAAGGCGGCGATGCTGGCGTTGATCTGGGCTTCGTCGTTTCCGCCGAGGAGAACCATGTTGGTGCCGGTGCCACGCACACCCACGGCCACGTAGACGAGAGGCGCGCCGCCCGCCGGAGGGGTGGGGATGATGCCCCAGCCGCCGCCGCGCGCCTTGAGCAGCACGATGTTCGTGGTGCGCGCCCCCAGGACAAGAATGTGCGAACTCCGCAGATCCAGTTCGGTGATGTCTTCCGCAGCCCGGACGGGAATGCGGACCCCGCAGCGTTTCTCGATTTCGGCCGCCAGCTTGTCGGCGATGTCCTGGAAGCCGCCGCCATCCCCTGCGGCAATGAGGCAGCGAGCGATGCCATTGCGGGTTAGGAGGGTGTCCTTCGGGAAGGTTTTGAGGCGGGTGATGGTTTGGTCGAGATTGGTGCGGTGAATGCGGATCTGGTCCACAAGCACGCCTTCGCCTTCGCCGAGCGCGAGTGTGATCTCTGCTTGGCCATCCGTCGCGTGGGTGAAGTGGGAGCGTTGCCAGGTGAAGATTCCGTTCGTGACGGGCTGGGGGCGCATGGGGACGCCATCTGCATGCGGCAGAATCTCGCTGAATGTGTCCTGCTTCAATGCCTGGGAGCGGATGCGGACCGTGTAGATGCCTTGCGGAAGCGGAAGCGTCAGGCGAATGGGGGACGCGTTCGCCTTGAGCGGCACAGCTTGACCGGACGCGCCCTTGGCTTCGATGGCACTGGCTTTCACGCAGGCTTCCGCCTCGATTGTGAAATCCTGGCAGGGGAGGAGTTTCTGCGGTGGCCGACTGGTCTCCAGAACCGCGATTTCGTCCAGGTAGAGTCCGGCCCAGGCTTTGCCGATGAAGGAGACGCGGATGTGGGTGGCGGCGGTCGGCGGTAGAGCGATCTGCAGCGGTTGCGGGGATGCAGTCACATTCTCGGGGCGCCACTGGGCGATTTGCACCCACGTGTCATAGGGGAATTGCGGAGTCCGCACGGAAATGTCGATGCGGTTGACTTGCTGCGCGCCGCCCTGCTGGAGACGGACGATGGGGGCGAGTGACAGGGTGTCGATCACGACCGTGCGCTCCAGGTCGATGTCCACGGAGATGGGAGTGTAGCGAATCTGCCAGCCGACCACGTGGGCTTTCGACTGCGCCGTCGTCTTCCCGTCCGTGAGTTCTCCGCGGAAGAGGGCATTTTCGCGGAATGTCTCCGCGCCTGTGTTGTCCGCGCCGGATGTTGTGGCTGGCGGTGCTTGGTTGAGCCGATAGGGGTGGTGGAGCGCGACGTTGGCGCCGGTTTGCGCTTGGATGCCTGCAGCGAGAAGGAGGAGAATGGGAAGTGCGCGGTGCATGGAGGAGGTCCTTGGCTAGGGCAATTGAAGAATCTGGCAGTTGCCGGGCTCGGCTGGGATGGCGACCGAGACGCCGTCGATGTTCACTTGTACTGGAGTTGGGTCGGGGCGGAAGTCGGTTCGGCGCACGAGCAATCGTTTGCCCAGCTTCAGGGCGGAGACGACAGTGCCGGGCTCGGCGGGAACGTCGAAGAGCACCGGTGTCCCTTTGTCGAGAAACTCCGCGTGCTCAAGTGCTTGCGCGTAGACGGTCTGAACCAGTTGTGTCTCCTTGAGCGTCTCCGGATCCGTGCACCACATGGCGAGAGCATCGTGTCCGCGCAGAAACATGTGCCAGAGCAGTTCGGAGTAGGCGCGTTCACTCATCTGAGGCGCCGCAGAGCCATTCTTGGGCGGCGAAGTCGTGTGCCAGTGGACGAAACTGATGACGGGTAGCGCCGCCGGTGCGCTCCGTCCGCTGTTCGTTACCACCTTGAGCATGCTGTAGAACCAGCGGTAGTCCGATTCGGGCCAGGGGTACCAGCCGTGGATGCGGTGCCAGGTGTAGACCACGGGCATGGCGAAGGTGTAGTGCGTGTCGGCAAAGCCGTTGATCCAGGGGCGGACGGGGTCGAGGTGGTCGAGAGTGTGCGGGTGTTCCCTTTTCGGCGGGTGCTCGAAGTAGTCGTACCAATGGCGGCGTCCGTCGTTCGGGTATTCGGCATAGTTGCCGACGAGTGTGTTGGGGTAGAGCGAGCGAACCACGTCGGCGTAGCACTGTCGCTGCATCTCGTTGCGGATGCGCCGGTAGGCGGCCTGAAAGGCGTGGAAGTCATCGATGTCGGGGATGCTCTTGCAGCACCGCGTGCAGCGTTTGGCGTGCGTCCAGGCGTCGTTCCACTCGATGGGGCCGTCGATCTCCCAGTCGGCGATGAGGATGTCGAGGGGCAACCCTCTCTCGTGGTGGGCCTTCACATAGGTCTCGACCTGCGCGCGGATGGCCTGGTAGCGGAACTCGACCGCGAAGGGGCAGCCGATCTTGACGCGTTCCGAATGCGAGAGATCGAAGAAGGGATTTCCGTCCGCGTCGATGTGGGCGGTCCTCTCATCCCCGTTGAAGAAGCGGTTGACGACGCTGGTGGTGTTGACGACGACGGGTAGGCCGAGGCGTTTCAGGATCCCAGCGTAGTGGAGACAGCGGGGAAGATCCTTGTCTCTCGCGCCGTAATGCCAGGTGGTGACCGTGGCGATGCCGCGTGCATCAAGCTCTCTGAGCGTGTGCTCCAGTTCGGCATCGTCCCCTTGCAGGTCGGTGAGCCGCCAGACAATGAAAGGGATGCGGTTGCCCCGTGGATGGGCCAGCGGCTGGGTGCCGGCAATGATCTCCAGGGCGTGTTCCAAAGTGGTCATACCTATCCTTCTTCAGATATCGCACAGTGGCTCGGGATCTCCGAGACCGAGGGCGTCTTTGGCAGCACTCGCGGTCCAGGGACGTCCCGCACCACTAGGTCCTCACTAGTCCGGCTTGTGTGCGGCGAAGATCGCGACGACGGGGACACGCTCAAGTTCGTCCCGGATGTCCAGCCAACCTTCGCTCCAGTAGGGGACGAGGGGGGGAGAACCGGGGGACACAGTCAATGCCTCGGGCGCGGGGCGGGGTTCGATGAGGGCGTCCACGCGGAGTCCCGCCCGGGTCAGCCAGCGGAAAACGTCGGAGAGAGGTGCTGGTCGGCACGACTCGGCGGCTCCGTCTCCCTCATCCCGTGTATCGAGTGCCGGGGAGAAGTAGTCGCGCAGGAACACTCCATCCTCCTCCTCATCCCCGTCTCCGGTGACAGTCCATTCCGCAGTCGACAATGGATGGGCGGTGCTGAGGATGAATCGGCCGCCGGGTTTCAGCAGGCGGGCCAGTTTGGCAACCACACATTCGGGCTGTTGGGTGAAGGGCAGGGCGTACGACGAATGGATCAGGTCGAAGACTGGCGAGTCGGCGAAGGGAAGCGCGTCCAGGTTGCCCTGCACCCAGTGCACGGACGCTCCGCGCTTTTCCGCGAGCCGCCGCCCGTGGTGCAGTTGTCTGCCGGAGATGTCCAGGGCGGTGCAGCGTGCGCCGCAGCTTGTCAGGAAGATGGAGTTCTGTCCCGCTCCTGCCCCCGCTTCGAGGCAGACGAGCCCGGCCACATCCGAGGGAAGAAGCCGGTATTCCCGGTCCCCGGACAGCAGTGGTCCGTAGTGAAACTCGTCGCACGAGATGTGGGTCTCGAGTTGGTAGTCTCGGGAGACATGGTCCCAATAGAATTGTGAGTGGGAGTTCATATGTTGGGTGTGCGAGTGCTGGGATCTTATCGGAATTGTCGCCGCGTGGCAAGCAGCTCCGCGCCCTATTCGACTGAAATGAAAACCTTTGCGTTGGCGTCGTCGCGTATGTCGTCGGTGAACTCGCGGATGGCCTTCTTGGTCTTTCTGGCTTTGATTCGGGCGAGCAGTTCAATGCGGACGGCTTCAAAAGGGCGTACGTAGGCTGGGGTGGCCTTGCCGGCGTAGATGATGTGCAGGCCCATGTCCGTTCGGATGATTTCGCTGATCTGTCCGGGCTCCATCTTCTTGAGCACCTTCAAGAAACGTGGTGGGACCTGCCGCTCGGAGAACTCGCCGAGGTCACCCCCATGCGTGGAACTTGGGCAGTCGCTCATGGTTCTGGCGATGCGCTCGAACTTTGCCCCCATGCGGATTTCCTCGAGTGCCAGGTCGGCGGCCATACGGGCTCTCTTGGCTTCCTCCTTGTCCGTCCCTTTGGTCAGGGCGATCATCACGTGGGAGGCGCGGTAGACCGTTGCAATTCGGAACTCCTTCTTGCACCCCTTCTTATAGGCCTTTCGGATCTCGCTTTCCTTGACTGTGACTATGCTGGTCACACGTTCCGCGAGCCAGCGATCCACCACGAGCGTGTCGGCCGTGCGCCGCACGATCTCCTCGTAGTCCACCCCCTGCAGTTTGAGCAGTTCCTCGAATTTTTGAGATCCCATTCGTTTGCGCATGCCCTGGAGTCGTTTGCGCGCCGCCTCCTCGTCGGGCGTGAAACCATCTTGCCTGGCGCGTGCGAGGAGGAGTTTCTGCTCGACAATGGAGTTGACGAGCCCGGCCGCCCAGGCGCGGATCCTCTTCTCGGGCACGGGTTCGATGCTCTGCTCGAACTGCTTCTCCAATTGGGGCCGCATGAGGATTCGAATCTCCTCCGCGTCAACCTGTCCTCCGTCATAGGTGGCGGCTGGGTCGGGGATGATGCTCAGCGCCTTTTCGATTCTCTCGGAGACGGGAAGAAGTATCTCGGGGAGAGGCTCCTGGGCGTGAACTCCATGGAGCGTGAACAGGGCTGTCGCGACTAGGAGTCGCAGTGGGGATGTCATGCGCATTCTAAGCTCCTTGCCATCGGTGCGGCGAGATCGTGTACTCTATTTTTGCAGGCTTTTGCCACGCGCATCGGCCATCTGCAGCAGGATATCCGTGACGTTGGGGCACGGAGTGCGCCACTGGGCC
The DNA here is from genome assembly GCA_023145395.1 of Lentisphaeria bacterium. Taxonomy (GTDB): domain Bacteria; phylum Verrucomicrobiota; class Lentisphaeria; order Oligosphaerales; family Lenti-02; genus JAGLDW01. The sequence continues at coordinate 10,654 of JAGLDW010000445.1, forward strand.
GCTTCGAAATCTTTGGAGGCATAGCCGGCCTCGCGGATCAGGTTGGCGGTGATGTCTTGGGAAAGAGGGGTGATGGCACCCAGTTCGCGAAGGGTGCCCACCGCTTCGGTGTAGCGTCCTGCCCTCGCGGCGTGGCGAGCCTGAAGGAGTAGTCCCGACAGGGAGCCGGAAGTGTCGGAGGAGACTCCCGTCACCAGAATTCGTCGCGCCTGTTCGGGGAGTTGCTGCCAGTACAGGCAGAGCACCATCTCGAGGCAACGGTTACCACCGCCGGGTACGCTCTCCTCACGCGCTATTCCAGCTAGTTTGCGCCAGTCGCGAGCGAGTGCCGCTTGGCGCATGGCCAGCAACGTGTGGTCGGGATCGATGGCTGCAAGCTCCGCCACCATCAGTTCCGCCCGTCGGGGGGATGCTAGAATCGTCCTGTCCAAGTCGAGGAGGAGGGATCGTAGCAACCGTTCGCGCTCCTGGCGCTTGATCGTCTCGAGACGTGCGTGCTCTCCGATCAGGAACCGGGAGAATCCTGGGGAGGCCGAGAGCGTCTCAATATGGGGGGAGAGTATGTCGAGGCGTTCTGCAAAGGCAGTGGAAGAGGCATTCTCCGGATCCGCGTTCCGATATGCCTGCAACGCGTGCAAGGCGGCGAGAAGCTGTTTGATCTGGCGGACGACTTCGGTCTCCGATCCAGTGTTTCCGACCGTGCGCACCCGTTGTTCCGCCTCGTCAAAATCTCCTGCCGCGAGTGCTGCGTTGACTTCATGCACAAGCAGGCGCAGTTTTTCATGCTCGATGGCGAAGTTGGAGAAGCGTTCGCTCACCCGTGCGTCACGGAGACGCTCAAGCGCCTTGAGCGTTCTATCTGGCGAATGGTTGGCAAGGGAGTCCAAACAATCCGAGAGGAGTTGACTCTCGAAGTTGTCGTACTCCACCGCGCTCTGCTTGGAACAGCCTGCAAGACAGGCGGCCAGCAGCACCAACACTGGCAAAAAACGCGTTCCCAACTGGCAATATCCCCATCTCTGACCAACGTTAGCCGCGAACCGCGCCAAATGGATGCGCGAACATTCAGCGGAACAAGCCGCCAACTATAGCATCTGACAAGGGGATTCCCAAGATGAGTGAAAGAACAGATGGCCGCTCGGACGACCAGTTGCGCGAGGTCTCCTTCAAAGCTGGTTTTCAGAGTCATCCAGCAGGCTCCGTGCTTGTGACCTTTGGTGGCACAAGGGTGATCTGCTCCGCCAGCGTGGATGAGAGCGTGCCCCGTTGGATGGCGGCAAAGAACGAGCCCGGTGGCTGGATCACCGCCGAGTACCAGATGCTGCCTGGCTCGACGCATACGCGGGTCCGAAGGGAACGGGAGAAGATCTCGGGCCGCAGCTCGGAGATTCAGCGTCTTGTGGGGCGCAGTCTCCGCGCGGCCGTGGACTTGACCAAGCTGCCGGGGCTGACCATCACTGTGGACTGTGATGTGCTGGATGCCGACGGCGGCACTCGGTGCGCCTCCATCACGGGTGGCTGCGTGGCGCTTGAGATCGCCCTGCAGAAGCTCTTCACGGAGGGGCGTTTGAAGGAGTGGCCGCTGCTGACACGCGTCGCCGCTGTGAGTGTGGGGGTCCTGGAGGGCCGCTCCATTCTCGATCTCTGCTACGAAGAGGACTCTGCGGCCGAGGTGGATATGAATGTGGTGATGACTGGGACGGGCGAGTTCGTGGAGGTCCAGGGCACGGCGGAGGACCGCTCCTTCAGCCGAAGTCAGCTGGATGCGATGCTGGATCTGGCACAGGGCGGACTGACGAACATCTTCGCCTTGCAGAAGGCGGCGGTCATCGCGGCGGCGGAGTGTTGAGCCCGCAGTTCGAGCGTAGGAGCTGCACTCCATGCCTCTTCGTTGCTCGTCGGCGGCAGACATTGTCATCGTCCGGGTCGGTCCTATAGTGAGTCGGGGTCGTCGCGGGCTTGAACTCCCTACGCGATCCTCCTGAAGAATTTCCGCGTGAATCCTGCCATGATTTGGAGCCTATGTGATGATTGTTGACGCACACCACCATTTTTGGTCCTACCGTCCCGAAGAATTTGGTTGGATCGGGGAGGATATGTCGGTGTTGCGGCGTGACTTTCTGGCGGCGGATCTCCATGCGGAGATTGCGGCTGCCGGGGTGCAGGCCGTAGTGTCGGTGCAGGCGCGTCAGACCCTTGAAGAGACGCGGTGGCTGCTGGATATCGCCTCCCGCAATGGCTTTGTGGCTGGCGTGGTCGGCTGGGTGCCGCTTCTGGCGCCGAATGTGGACGAGGTGCTGGAGGAGTTTGCGGACCATGATTGCCTGAAGGGCGTGCGTCACGTGGTGCAGGATGAGCCAGACGAGTTCTTTCAGGAGCGGGATGATTTCAACCGAGGCGTGCGGCAGTTGCTTCGCCATGACCTCGTCTACGATGTATTGGTTCATGAACGTCATCTGCCTCAGACTGTGGCCTTCGTGAGACAGCATGAGGAGCAGCGCTTCGTGCTCGACCATATCGGCAAACCGCGCATTCGCGATGGCATGCGCCGTCCCTGGGCGAATAGCATCCGCGAGTTGTCGCGCGAGGAGAACGTGTGGTGCAAACTGTCGGGAATGGTGTCGGAAGCTGATCGGGAGAACTGGACCGTCGATCAGCTCAGATACTACATGGACACGGTGCTTGAATCGTTCGGACCGGACCGCGTGATGTTTGGCAGCGACTGGCCGGTTTGCCTTGTTGCCTGCGACTACGCCCGGTGGCTGGGGATTGTGAAAGACGTGATTGCAGAGCTTTCGGAAGATGAGCAAGCCAGCATTCTCGGACGCAGTGCCGTGGCGGCGTACAAGCTGTAGACATTCTGAGCATGCGCTGGAGCTGGACGCGGTTGCCGCGCACACTGGAACTGACCCGCGCCTGATACGGGCAAAATGCTTCTCTGTGCAGCAGGCCCCTCGTTCCCGGAGCACGATATGGACACGCTCGTTATCTATTGCCACCCTTGTCAAACGTCTCACTGCCGACGCATTCTGGATGCTCTGGCGGAAGCTCTCGACGCGTCGGGCGCCGACTACGAAGTCGTGGATCTCTATGCGGAGGGGTTCGAACCGAGGCTGTCGCCCGGCGAGTACGAGATGATTGCGCGGAAGAACGGCGAACAGGGGCAGGAATCCGACATCCAGAAACTGCAGGAGAAAGTGTCTGCGGCGGGCACACTGGTGTTCATCTATCCTGTGTGGTGGTATTCCGTGCCCGCAGTTTTGAAGGGGTTTCTGGACCGGGTCTTCACGAGCGGATTCGCCTATCGCTTCCTGCCTGCGAACGCGTTCGTCCTGTTCGTGGGATCGTTGCTTTCGCATGTGCCCGGAGTGCGCTATCTCCTACAGACGCGGGCCGCCGAAGGATTGTTGAAGGACAAGCGGGCGTTCATCTTCCGAAGCTACGGAGGCCCCCCCATGGGGCAACGGATCTTCGGTAACACGGTGAGCGCGCTCGAGAACTCGGTTCTCCGATTCTGTGGACTGACGGATATCACGATCCACGAACTCCACAACACGGCAACGGCGGCCTACACCCAGCAGTATGAGGATCGCTACATGGAACAGGTGCGGAAACTCGCGTCTCAACGGACGCATCGCCTCTAACCATTGCAGTTTGGAGATGCTGATGATGTACTCGAAGGAAACTGGCTCTCTCATCTACGACCAGGAAGGCTCCACTGGCCACTCGCTGGCTCAGGTGGGGGATCTGGAGTATGTGGAGCTTGTCTTGGCACCGGGGTGCCGCATCGAAAGGCACGCCCTGCCTTTCGCCATCGAGTTCTACGTGGTGGAGGGGAAAGGGGATTTGCTTCTGGCGGAGCAGACTATGGAGGTCGATGCGAGGCAGCTTGTCCATATCGATGCGGGAGAGGAGAGAGGGTGGGTGAACACGGGAGAGCGGAATCTCGTCATTCTTGGGGTGAAGCATACGCTTTGATTCAGGCGGATTTAGAGAAAGCGGGGTAGGGGACCTGGGGAGTCGCGGTCCAAGCGGCCGGAGGCGGAAAGCTCGTCCAGGCGGTCGAGCAGACTGCTCTTGTCCCGGGGGAAGCGGGCTTCTATGGGGACAACGTTCGAGGTGTGGTTGGCGCGGAACACGCAGTGCTTCAGCTCGAGGGATGCGACGAGGCTGCGGAGTTCGCACACGGTGGCATGTTCGCTGAGCATTTGGAAGCGCCCAGCCACCATTTCCCGGGCAAGCTCTGTGTTTGGAGTGGGGATCACGCGCAGTGCGGCAAGCAGGCGGGGCTGCATGCGGTTGAGCGCGTCCGCCGTGGCGTGGGCATGCTCCGCACTTCGCTCCGACCCCGCGAGTCCCAGAAGAACCATCACCGACATGCGGAGTCCGCACGCTTGTGCACGCTTGCCAGCCTGCACCATGTCGGAGACGCTGTCTGGCTTGCGCATCCGCTCGAGGGTTTTCGGGTCCCCGCTCTCGAGTCCCATGTAGAGAGTGTGAAGCTTGCACGCCCTAAGCTCTCGCAGTTCCTGCTCGCTGCATGCCAGGATGGACCTGCCATTGGCATACACGCTGACGCGCATCAGGCGGGGCAGAAGTGCGGTCAGGTCCAGCAGTATGTCTCGCAAGCGCTGCGCGCCCAGCGCCATCACGTCGCCGTCCGCGAGAAAGACTCGGGTCGCGTCTGGCCAGAGACGAACCTCTTCGCGAATGCGCCTGCGGATTTCCTCCGCATCAGGAACGTGGTAGCGCACATCCTTGTACATGCCGCAGAAGGCGCACTGGTTGTGCGGACATCCCTCCGCGACGCGAACGATCAGGCTTCCCCCTTCAGCCGGTGGCCGAAACAGAGGATGGACCGAGTTCTCCACGTTGTCGCCTCCACACATGTTGGCATCTGTTGGTTGCAGGGGGCCAGAACACACTGTAGCATGCCGCGCTGGCCATTTCACAACCCAAACAGCAATGCACCATGCCTGCGCAATCAAGCCGGCACGGTGGCGCCCAGCCTTGGCGCGAACAGTGGCGGGGGACGTCTCGGACCGCAGATGCCGGAAGCTGATGACAACCCTCGGTCCCGGAGGTCCCGAACCACTGTGCATTGGTTCTTTTGCCTGAGTCAATGGCATTGGGCGACCATCCCCGGTCGCTTCTCCCCATGAGGCTGATGGGCGCAGTGCCTGCAGGCAAGATTCTTTGACAAACTGTCTCGTCACCATATAATCAGACTGGAAGTTGGCATCGTGAACACCAAACTGGAGAATGTCGAAGACAAGGTAGAGAACCCGAACCCAAACAGAGGGGAATGCTCATGGCGGATGAAGAAGCAAAAGTGGGCCAGGACAATCCTGGACCAGAGGATCGTCTCGCGGCCGTCGAGGCTCGACTTCGATCGTACGATGCCCTGTCGAAGCGGATGAAGCTCGTGCAGCGGCTGGGAACGCTCCTGATCCTGTTCTTCGCACTCCTGTTTGTCTACCGTCTCTACAGTCACTTCCATGGTTATGTGGTGGCTTTCAGGATCCCTGCGGAACGGGAAGTCATTGTCAAGGAGTTCCTCAGTCAGGCCAAGGCCGAACCCATTATCCTTGGTGAGGCACAGGCACTCGCCAAAGACGTTGAAAAGACCATTTGGCCAAAGATTCTCAAGGACGTGATCGCCGAAATCGGCGAATCGAAGCCCGAGCTTGAGAAAATGGCCAACGAGATGAGCGACCGACTCGTCAAGCACGTGGAAACTCGCGTGACCACCCAGCTTACCGAAGCGCTGGCGCAGAGCTACGACGACCTCGAAAAGGATATCCGCGCGAGCTTTGGCGATCTGACCGAGGAAGAGTTCGAGCGAGACTTCGAGGCGGCCAAGGGGATTTTCGTCACTCACTTCACCAATGCCTTGGAGGAGCGGATGGCCAAAGTGCAGTCTGGTCTGGAGGGTCTCCGGGAGACTGTCCGGACTCACTACGGAAAGGGCTTTGCACCCGGTTTGAACAAAGAGGAAAGGCTCCGCGCCGCGGAGATGGAGTTTCTTGAAGCGATGATCGCTCTGATTGTCTACGAACTCAAACCGGAATTGGGCGACGAACCTGCCCAGCCCACAGCGAACCAGGGAGGCTGACAGCACATGAACAACCTCCTCACCAACATCGAAACGATTGAAATCTGGGCCGAACGGCAGGAACGCCGTGCTCGCCGAAGCGTCATGGTCTCCGCCATTATCTACGGCGTCCTGGCACTCTTCGTGGCGGGCTACACCCTGATCGTTGTACCCCTGCTCAAGGACCTCACAACACCCACTGCGCTTGGCGAACAGGCCCATGGCTGGCTGCAGACGGAATTGCCCACGCAGCGTCGTGCCCTCGTCGACTACTGTCTCACCAGCTCTCCCATGTGGGCCGAGAATGGTATGGAACTCGTCAAGGGCGCGGTCCCAACCCTCGAGAAGCACATCACGGACACGCTCGACAGCTACACCGAAAGGCTGGCAGGGCATTTGCGGACCGAACTTGTCCCGCGACTCTCCGAGGCGGTCACGAGGGATGCGTCAAAGCTCAAGACGCAATACGAGGAACTCAAGAAGGCCAACAAGGACCAGGAGATCCCGGTCCTTCTGGCCACGCTTCTCGATGCCGAGATGGACAAGTATCTCAACAACGAGTTCGTCACTGCCACCGAGGGTTTGCAGGTGCAGCTCCGCCAGCTCGCCACCAAACCCGAGTCGCAGCTGACCCGGCGTGAAGATGCCCAACGGCAGGCTATTCGCGCGTGGGCCGTGCTGTCCGAACACGGTGATGTCGGTGAGACGCTGCTCCATGACATGGCCGAACAGGCCAACGACCTGTTCATCAAGTACTTCTCCGCGGGAGAGGACCAGGAGGAGAAAGCCAAGGAATAGTCGAAGCCTCACAAGATCCTGTACTCATCACGGCCTCAGTCGCATCCCTCGCGGCTGAGGCCGTTTCACCGAAAGGCACACCGCCCAACAGTGGTGCGCGTTTGAGCACGAAAAAGAAAGCGGCACCCGCCATTTCTGACAGGTGCCGCTGTATGATCCTGGTGGAGCATATCGGACTCGAACCGATGACCCCCACACTGCCAGTGTGGTGCTCTAGCCAACTGAGCTAATGCCCCAGCCAAAAATATGGCTACATTCCATTCCAAGAACAGTTTAAAATTTACGTCTGAAAAGCTATAATACAAGCTGGATCCGTACTAAATGCATTGATGTATCGTGCTTGTGGTGTCTTCTGTCAGGCTGTGTTCTCAGAGTCGATCAACGTGTGATATCAAAGGAGATTAGCGTCATGGCGAACAGGCTGTTTGGACGTGGTATTCTTGGCTTTGCGCTTCTGATCTCGTTGGTGGCGCTATCGCCGCTGGCGCAGGGGGGAGGCACTGGGAAAAAGAAGGAGACGGAGAAGAAACGTCCCAAGGTGCACAAAGTGTATCTGGAAAGATTTCAGGAGAGTGAGAAGAACGCCGACCTTGTGGAGCTGCATACGGAAATCCAGAGCCTGCATGACCAGAACAAGGACTTGAAGGTCGAAGCGGAGGGCAAGGGTCGCGAGGCGCGCAAGGCCAAGGACAGAATCCGCAAGAACGAGGCGAAGATCGACAAGGGAAAGCGCAAGGTTGTAAAGCTGGTCGACAAGAAGCTGAAGAAGTCGCGCAAGTCGTATGCCGAGCTGAAGCGCAAGCACGATTCGTACAAGAAAAAGGCGAAGAAGGCGGAGAAGGGTGGCGGCGATGGGACCAAGTACCACATGGAGGCCGCCAAGTTTTCGGGTAGGATCGGTGGACTGAAACGCAATATCGACCTCGTGGAATGGCATCTGTTCTTCGAAGAATAGCGTCGGCTGTTCCTGAATATTACGGAGTGATGTATGGGTCGGCGCTTGATTTTGGCTGCGGTGTGCGTGTGTGTGCTGGTCGCTGTTTTGGCTCTTGTTGCCATCGCTGTCCGATGGCCAGTGGGCGAGCCTCTTGGGGATATGTCGGGGCGTCTTTCCGAGACCGGGCTCCCTCCGGGATCCATCGTCATCAACGCAGCCAGCTGTGATCCGACGGCCCCGTTCGCAATCGAGTCGGTTGCCGGATCCGCCATGGGTCGCTCGCTCGTGCTGTCGCAGGGGAAGGGCGACAAGGAGCATTGCCAGGGGCAAGCCGCCTACACCGTTTCCATCCCAGAGAGTGGCCGCTACACCGTCTGGCTTCGCGTTCGCTGGGAGGATGGCTGCGGGAACTCCATCTCCCTTCGATATGGCGCTGACGCCCAGGAACGTGTGGTTGGTCAAGATGCTGTGTTTGGAGTCTGGCATTGGATTTCCGCAGGGCTCCATGACGAACCCAAGGCGCCCTGCGAACGTGTCCTGACTCTGGGCGAGAGGGAGGACGGAGTCGCCGTCGATCAGATCCTGCTTGTTCGGGACACGGCTTTCATGCCATCCGGTCCGTTGCGGTCCGGCAGTGTCCGAGAACACGATTTTCGCCGTTTTGCCGACAGTTTCGACCGGTCTCCGGGGCATGGTTGTCCCGACTGGGAGTTTCGCAGCGGCGCTTGGGGCATCGAGTTCAGCCTGGATCCGAACCGCATTCCCAACCAGTATTCTCTCCACGGGAAGGCGTCGGCAGGCCAAATGGGGGTTGCCTTGCTCCGGGGGCTGCCATGGCGTGGTCTGCGGTTCTCCTGCTGTGTGCGCGTAGAGCCCGGGGGACGATGTGGTCTGATGTGTGGTCCAGGGAGCAAGCCTCCCCCCGCTCCAGGAGCGGATGCGGGGACGCATGTGTGGTGCTGGGGTGGAGGAGAGACTGGGCGCGCGGAGCTTGAACCAGGGCAGTGGCACCGAGTGGTCGTCGAGCGCTGGGCGTGGCGGACGCGGCTGTCGGTCGATGGCAGAGTCGTCTGGAGCGATGACAACTCGCCCGCGGCGCCCATTGTTCCGGCTCTCGCGGTCACCAACGGCACGGTTTTCTTCGATGATGTGTCCGTGGAGGAATTGCTCTGGGAAGCCGATGACGGGGGCGAGCTTCGCCTGCCGTGGCGACAGGATTCTGGACGCTGGCGCCGTCTGCCGTCGAAGGGGGTCGCCCTGCAGACGTCCGGCCCGGGGGTGCTTCGCCTGACCGGATTGCCGCATCATGTGCACGACACCATGCTGCAGGGGGAGTGGGGCGGGAGTGCGTCGGAATCGCCGTTGTCCGTCGCCGCTGTGCCCCCAGACACCGCAACTGCGCCCGAACTCCGTTTGCAGAGCACGTCCGGACTCACCGTGAATCGGTTTGCGTTGTGCTATTCGGCGCCCGTTGCCGATGTGTTCCGGATTGGCCCGTACGAATTTTCCTCGGCCACGGTGGCGGATCCTGGTGACTACGCGGATTTCACGCCGGAGGAAGTGGCGCGGACCCAAGCGGCGGGCAATGCGGATCTGACGCTGCGGCGTCCGAAGGCCATTCCCCTCGTCGGCAAGAGGCAGTACTCCATTTGGGAGCATGAGTCTGGCACGTGGGACGTGTTCGATGGTGCGCTGAAAGGGCTCGGTCGCGGGGCATCTGTCCGGCTGTGGCAGATTCTACGCTGCGATCTGACCGCGTCGCTGCGCGTGCGCCTCCCTCGTGAGGGATGCCAGGCGTTCCTCATGCTGCAGGAGCGTGAAGGGAAGGGCTGCCGGTTTCTCCTGGGCGGCGAGGCGTCCGAAGATGGAGGGGAGCTTCATCTCCCTGTCCCAGCCGATGGCGACTGGCATGAAGTGGAGGTGTCTCTGTCCGGGGAGGGCATGTCGGGGTCCGTGGATGGCGGCGCCGTGCGGTCGATCGCCTCGCGGGGAGGTCAGGGGGGAGGCATCGTGCTTGGGGTCGCGCGAGGTCAGGCCGAGTTCGACGATGTGTCTCTTTTCGTGCCGCGGCGGACTTCGCGGCAGAGCTTCCACGCATTCGACCGCCGCGAGCCCGAGTGGCGCCGCACCGGCGGTGTCTGGCGGGAGCATGGTGGAATTGCCTGTGCGCTGGCTTCGAACTGGATCAGTCTCGAGACGCCGGAAGGGGAGGGGATGCTGTGGCATCGGACACCGGTGTCGGGGGATGTGCGTGTGGCGTTCAACATCGAGGAAAACACGGAATGGCATGGGTGGGAGCAGGAGCCGTCCCACACACACCACCCGTTTGACAATGTGCGCGTGTGTCTGAGTCCGGAGGCAAGCTGCGAGAAGGGCGTGCTCTTCGAGATCAATGCCGATGGGCGCACGGCGACCCTGCTTCGTGTGGCTGGCGCCGAACGGGCGCGGGTGGCGCAGAACTGGAAGTTCCCCATCCAGTACGCGGGTGGGCATGCCCCGTACCGCCCGCGCCGGAACCGGATCGAGTTGTCGCGGCGCGGCGCGCGGGTGGCACTGGCGATCAACGGGATCGAGGTGTTGGCCAGCGAGATCCCCGAGCTGGGTGGAGATGCGGCGGCCAGGCCCTTGCACGTGGGGATCGGCGGGCATCGGACGCAAGTCAATTTCAGCCGGATCCTGATCGTGCACAAGCAAAGTGGTGAGTAGCTCCGAGCACAGAACAAAGAGTTCACCACGAAGACTGGAGAGTTCACAATGAGTTCCGGCAATGAGTTTCTCAAAACCGTTCATTTCGACCATCCCGAGCGTGTTATCACGCGCTTTTCCATCAACCCATCGTGCTGGCATGTGTATCCGCCGGAGGAACTGCACGCTCTGCAATGTCGCCACCCCATGCTGTTTCCCGGAGTGGACCCCTCTGCGCCCCCGAAGATTCCCGCAAGTGGCGTGAACGGCCGGGTCGGCAAGCCATACCGCGACTACTGGGGCTGCGTCTGGACCACGGCCATCGAGGGCATGACGGGATGCATCACGGAACACGCGCTGGCGGATTGGGCGGATTTCGAGGACTACACCCCACCAGATCCTACCGTCAGCGATGGTGTCCGACCTGTGAATTGGGACGGTGTGCGCGCCCACGCCGAACGCACTCGCGCGATCGGAGGCTCCTTTGGCGGTTCGCTCACGCATGGACACACCTACCTCAGACTCGAGTATCTGCGCGGCTACGAGAACCTGCTCTTCGACATGGTGGAGGACAATCCGCAGCTGTGGCGGCTGATTGAGATAGTGGAGGCGTTCAACACTGAGACCGTGAGTCGCTACCTGGATTTGGGCGCCGAGTGGTTTGGCTTCCCAGAGGATCTGGGCATGCAGGTCGGCCCCATGCTCATGCCAGAGCACTTCCGGCGTTTCATCAAACCCTCGTTCCAGCGACTGATGGGACTGGTTCGCGACCGGGGTGCAGCGGTCCACATGCATTCCGATGGCGATATACGCTCGCTGCTCGACGATCTGATCGACGGAGGTGTCCAATGTATCAACTTGCAGGACTTGGTGAACGGTATCGACTGGATCCGCGACAACCTGAAGGGACGCGTCTGCATTGA
>JAGLDW010000446.1 GCA_023145395.1 Lentisphaeria bacterium
GTGAGTGGGTGAGTGAGTGAGTGATCGGACGGATCGGAGTGTCCTCATGTACAGAATCCTTCTCGTTTTCCTGGTTGCGAATGTTCTTGGCGCGGCACCTGTCGGGAGGCGGAACGCGGCGCGTTCTGTGCTCGAGTCCGCAGGGGTTCCAGGCGGATTGTTTGTGCGTGTGGGAGGAACTGGGGAGCTGGCTGTTGCACTGGCTTCGGAGGCACCTTGCGTCGTCGAAGTGTTGCTTGCGGACTCCGCAGATATGCACGCTGTCAGGGTCGTGATTTCCAAGTCCGGACTGTACGGCCAAGTCACTGCGGACATGTGGAACGTCTCGCGTCTGCCCTATGCGGATGGGTTGGTCAACGTGGTCTTGCTGGAGGCGGACGCACCGGCTTTGCAGGCGGAGGCCAAGCGCGTACTGGCGCCCCTTGGCGCGTTGCTGCTGCGCGATGGCGACGGTTGGCGGCGCATTTGGCGAAAGCCCTGGCCAGAAGAGATCGACGAGTGGGGACACTACCTGCACGATGCCGGGAACAACGCCGTGGCGGAGGATGTCCGCATCGGCCCTCCCCGGCACCTTCAGTGGACCGGTGCCCCACGCTGGTCTCGGCACCACGATCGGCTCGCCAGCATGTCTGCCCTCGTCTCTTCGGGAGGGCGTATGTTCTACATTTTCGACGAGGGTGCGACAGACTCGATCATGTTGCCATCGAAATGGCACCTGATCGCCCGCGATGCCTTCAACGGCATTGTCTTGTGGAAGCGGCCTCTCCCCGACTGGCAGACGCGGTTCTGGCCTCTGAAAAGCGGCCCGGCCCAACTCCCTCGCCGACTGGTGGCCACGCGGTCTCGGGTCTACGCCACAATGGGGTTCGATGCCCCGGTCAGCGCGCTGGACGCGGGTACGGGCGAGGTGCTCAGGGTCTATGCGGACACGGGGGGAACCGAAGAGATTCTGTTCAGCGATGGCGTGCTCTATCTGGCGATACCCAAAAAGCTGAACGAGTCGAAATACACCGATTACCGAGCGGTGAGCAAACCATGGTGGGACCGTGATCCCGCGCGCGTTGTGGCCATCGACGCGGAGTCGGGGAAAAAGCTCTGGGAGCACGACACGCCGGTGGCGCCCCTGACACTCGCGGTGGCGGGCCGGGGGGTCTTCCTGCACGATGGCGAGAAGGTGGTCTGTCTGGACCGGAAGAGTGGGCGCCCGCAGTGGCAGTCTGTCCCGGTGACAATGGTTGGCAGACTGATGTCTTTCTTTGCACCGACGCTGGTGGTTCGCGATGGCGTGGCGCTGTTCGCTGGCGGCGAGGAGTCGGGTCTGGTCAAATCCACTGGAGGCGCCGGCAAGTCGGACACCCTGACTGCCTTCGACGCTGGCACGGGCGCGCAGCTCTGGACCGCCAAGCATCCTCCTTCCGGGTACAGCTCGCCCGAGGATCTGTTTGTGATCGGGGGCACGGTGTGGTTCGAGGGGGTGTCCAGCGGAAGCATGCCCGGCGTGGTTCGAGGGCTCGATCTTCGCACGGGCGCAGTGGTCAAGGAGTATCCGAAGGCGGATGTGGAGACCTATTGGTTCCATCACCGCTGCTACCGGGGAAAGGCGGCGACGAACTTTCTCATGACCTCCCGCACGGGCATCGAGTTCATCGATCCGAAGACGGGAAAGTGGGACATGAATCACTGGATTCGCGGCGGCTGCATGTACGGCATCATGCCCGCCAATGGTCTGGTCTACACGCCCCCGCATAGCTGCGCCTGCTACTCCGAGTCCAAGCTCTACGGGTTCAACGCCGTCTCGGCCCACAGTTCGAAGGCGTCTGCGGACTCCGCATCCCGTCTGCGGCAAGGACCCGCATTCGGCAAAGTGGTGGCCGCTTCCGCGGACTCCGCGGATTGGCCCACCTACCGGCATGACGACGCGCGCAGCGGCGGCGGGGCATCGGTTCCCGCCGAGCTTGCGGAACGGTGGCGCACGCGTCTCGGGGGGCGTCTGAGCACCGCAACGGTCGCGGCGGGGCGTGTGTTCCTGAGCCAGATCGACGCACGCACTGTGGTTGCGCTGAACACAGCCACGGGCAAGGTTGTCTGGAAGCGGATTGTCGGGGGACGCGTGGACTCTCCGCCCACTTTCTACCAAGGCACGGTTATCTTCGGCGCGAGCGATGGGTGGATCACGTGCCTGCGCGCGGAAGATGGCGAAGTGGTGTGGCAGTTCCGCGCCGCGCCTTCGGACACGCGTATCCTGTCGTATGGGCAGCTTGAGTCACGCTGGCCTGTCAGTGGCAGTGTTCTCGTGGTGGATGGCGTGGTCCGTGCCGTGGCGGGTCGATCGCTGTTCCTGGACGGTGGCATGCGGCTGCTGGCGTTGGATGCGAAGACGGGGCGGCTGGTCTCGGAAACCGTTTTGGACGAGCACGATCCGGAGACCGGGGAGAATGTGCACAGCCACGTTGGGCGCTTGACGATGCCTGTGGCGCTCCCCGATGTCCTCTCCTCCAATGGCAAGCGTGTGTACATGCGTTCGCAGGTCTTCGAGATGGACGGCAAGCGGATTGGCTTGGCGGAGACGAGGAAGGCGCGGAAACTTGGCGTCTACGCCAAAGACCAGAAGGGCGAGGATCGCCATCTGTTCTCCAGCGGAGGATTTCTGGATGGAGACTGGTTCCATCGTGGCTATTGGCTGTACGGTCGCACATTCGAGAGTGGCTGGAATGGCTACTACCTCTCTGGCAAGCAGGCTCCCGCAGGCAAGATACTCGCCCTTGACGACATGAATGTCTACGGCTACGGGCGTCTGCCCAAGTTCTATCGCTGGACTACTGCGATGGAGTACCAGTTGTTCTCCTCCCCACGGGATCCCGTGGTCAAGATGGTTCACCCGCGCCGCGAGTTGGGGAGTGTCATCCGGGTGGGCAAGTCGAAGAGTCTGAATCCGGCGAAAAGCGCGCTGACGGTGTGCGCATGGGTCAAGAGCGAAAGCGCCAGTGGCGTGGTGCTGGCGAATGGGGGAGGGGTGCTGGGCTATTCTCTCTACGTTTGGAAAGGGGTGCCGCGTTTTGCTGTGGCCAATGCCTCGAAGCGGGGCGAGGTCTTCGGAAAGAAACGCCTGGGCAAGGCATGGACACATCTGGCGGGTGTGCTCACGAGCGATGCCAAGTTGCGCTTGTATGTGAACGGCAACCTGGTTGGCGAGGGTGTCGCGCCCGCTCTGATCTCGAAGGTGCCAGCCAATCCGATGCAGATCGGCGCCGACGAGGAGAGTCCCGTGGGCGTCTACAAGAACGGCTGTCCTTTCAAAGGCGTGCTGGATGATGTGCGCGTGTATCGGGGCCAACTTGGGGATGGCGAAGTGGCCGCGCTGGTGGCGGGGAAGCTGTCCACCCCTGCGAAGTCCGCGGAATTGGTGTTGCACTACACGTTCGATAAGGGCAAGGCCACGGACGCCTCGGGCAAGAAGAACTTCGGCAATGTGGTGGGAGGGAGCTTTGTGCCCGGGAAGCAGGGCAAGGGGTACCGGTTGACCGGACTGCTCCCAGGCGCACAGCCGAAGACCAGGGTGAGCTACAACTGGAGTGTCAAACCCTCCATGCTGGCTCGGAGCATGCTGGTGGCCGGTGACCGACTCTTTGTGGCGGGGCCAGAGGATGTTCTCGACGAGACGGCAGCGTTGAAGGCGGCTTCCCAGCCCAAGATGCAGGCGGCGATGTCTGCCCAGGAGGAGGCCTTGACCGGAGCCAAGGGCGGACTTCTCTGCGTGCTGGACACGACGAATGGCAAGACCCTGCAAACGCATCGTCTGGACACGGTCCCGGTCTGGGACGGTCTGGCCGCCGCGCGGGGGTGTCTGTATCTTGTCGGTGTCGATGGCACCGTTCGCTGCCTTGGAGGGGAGGCAGTCGGACGCTAGTAGTTCGTCTCGGTGGCGCCGCCCCCGAACCCCCGCCGAGGA
>JAGLDW010000447.1 GCA_023145395.1 Lentisphaeria bacterium
CACCATGCTGCTGGGAGTGGATCTGGGAACGTCTTCGATGAAGGCGATGCTGTTCGATGAAGAGCTTGGTCGCGTGGTGGGGATCGCGCGCGAACCCATCTCGATTCGGTTGACGTCCCCCGATCGCGCCGAGGCGGATCCGGAGGCGCTCTGGACCACATTGGTCGAGGTGCTTTCCAATCTGCGGAGTTCGCATCCTGCGGAGTTCGCAGAAATATCAGCGGTGGGACTGAGCACGATTTTTCCCGCACTTGTGCCCATGGCGGCCGATGGAAGGGCGCTACACCCGGCGATTCTCTACTGTGATCATAGAAGTGTGCCGCAGGTGGAGGATTTGGCGGAATCCTTTGGCCGGGAGCGTTTCGAGACGCTGACGGCGAACAAGCTGACCCCTGGCACCTGCACGCTTCCGGGCATTTTATGGCTCCGCGACGAGGAACCGGGTATTTTCGCGAAGACCCATGTGTTTGGTCAGCTCAGTACCTACTTCGTGCATCGGCTGACAGGAGAGTTTGTCGTGGACCGCACCCATGTCTCGCTGTCGGGCATGGCTCGGGCGGGTGCCGAAGAGGAATGGGATGCGGAGATCCTCGGGCACGTGGGATTGGATACGGCACGACTTCCCCGGATACTGGCTTCCTCCGATGTGGCTGGAGCGCTCTGTGGGGCGGCGGCGCGCGACTGCGGGCTGCCAGCGGGAATCCCCGTCGTGGCGGGGGGAGGAGATGCGCCACTGGCTGCGCTGGGCGGCGGCGTGTTCGATGCGGGAAAACTGTTCGTCAGCGCCGGGAGCACGGATTGCATCATGTTCAGCGCCGACCGACCACCATCGAATCCGGTTTTCTGCAGCATTCACTGCGCACTGCCGGATCTCTGGGTGGCGAACGGGACAATGAGCACGGCGGGTGCAAGCGTGAAGTGGTTTTGCGAGCAATTTATACGGTGCACGCCAGAGCAGATGACCGAATGGGCCGCAGAGGCGCCATCAGGCTCGAAAAACCTGCTTTTTCTGCCATATTTGCAGGGCGAACGAACACCCTGGTGGGATCCGAGTGCCTGCGGAGCATTTTTTGGTTTGACCCTTGGCGTTGACCGGGCATGTGCCTGTCGAGCCGTGTTCGAGGGGGTTGCCTGCGGCTGGCGGCAGATCATTTCGCTGCTGGAGAAGGAGTTTGAGACGGTCGCGCCCGAGGTGCTCTGTGTGGGTGGGGGAAGTGCAAATCCCCTGTGGAACCGGATCAAGGCCACCTTGTTGGGTCGCCCTGTGCGCATGCTCGAGGTGCCGGAGATCAGCAGTCTGGGCGCCTGTCTGATTGCGGGTCTCGGCGGGGGCTCTTTCGCAAGTGTCGAGGAGGCGCGTTCGGCGGTAACCTCGTGGTCGGAGAGTGTTGTGTTTGAACCCGTGCCGGAGTGGGCCGACTCGCTTGAAAACACGTACGGGAGATATCTTCGGTTGTATCCCGCAATGCAGCCGCTGTTCAGCGGGAGGGACGCGTTGTGAGGATATCGTTGGGTAGGATCGCAGTGATGCTGGTGGGTCTCGCCTTGACTGCCATCGGCGGTGAGAGGACGCTTGTGCGAGGCAAGAACAAGATCATGACAGCGTGCGTGGCGAAAGTGCGCGCCGATTTGCCCAATTTGGATCTGACCTCGTCCCGGACGTTTTCGGAGGAGGAGGTGCGGTACTTCCGCTTCTACGGATTGGTTCTGAAGGGATGTGTTCACCATTTTGGCTGGCGCGTGGTGGACGGACGGCGTCTTGCCACGCACGTGTATCTGCCTCCGACTCCCCGGGGGACTATTCTCGTCTCGCACGGCTACTACGATCATGCCGGTGCGTGGCGGAATGTGATTCCTCTGCTGGTTGCGGCAGGCTTTCGGGTTGTGATCTACGATCAGCCCGGGCATGGACTATCGGATGGTGCCCGGGCCACCATTGGCGATTTCTCCGAATACGTATCGGTGCTGACAAGCTTCGTCGCATTGTGTCGTGCACGGTTTGACGGACCATTGCATCTGGCCACACACAGCATGGGCGGTGCAGTGGTGGTCGAGTACCTGTTGGTTTCGGACCCTCCTCCGGTCGATCGCGTGGTGCTTGTGGCACCACTCTGCCGTTCCAGCGCCTGGCATGTTTCCAGGCTGGGGCACAGGTTCGCCGGCAGTTGGGTGGAAAGCGTGCCGCGCAAATACCGGGCAAACTCCAGTGACAAGGCATTCCTCAAGTTCGTGCGCGAGGATCCGCTTCAGCCGGAGGTAGTGCCCATGCAGTGGGTGGGGGCGCTTGGCGTGTGGAACGAACGCGTGCTGACCTACAAGCCCCTGCCGAAACAGACCATGCTGGTGATCCAGGGAGGCAAAGACGGCACGGTCGATGCAGCCTACAATGACAAGCTGCTGCAACGAAAATTCCCTCTGGCGCGTATTGTGGCAGTTGTGGGTGCGGGCCACCAGCTTTTCAACGAGACCTCCGCGATGCGGGAACGGGCGTTGAAACTCATGGTCGAGGAGTTCACGCGCGAGGGGGAATAGGCAACGCACCTAGTGGCTCGGGACCTCCGGGACCGAGGGCTGTTCTTCGCACCACTCGCGGTCCGGGACGTCCCGCACCACCATTGCGCCCGCCCGTCGGTGGCTCGGGACCTCCGGGACCGAGGGCTGCGTCTCTACGGTTTGATCTCGACGCGGACGTTGTCGATGTGGATCGTGCAGTTGTCGGTGTTCGGGCAGAAGGCGATCGCCTGAATGCGGCGGATGCGCTGGTGCGCGAAGGCAAGTCCCTTGACGGTCTTGCCGTTCACCGTCAGGTCGAACGTGGCAGCTTTCATGTCGGCGCGAATGACAACGTCGAACCAGGTGTCGGGTTCGAAGGAAAGTTCTGGTATGTCGATGCGCTGGGTCTTGGTCCATTCTTCTGGATCGTGCTGTTTCTCCACTTTCGTGGATTTTGGGCGTGCGTAGTGGCTGACCTTCCCGTTTGGCCAGAAGCGCGTGTGGAAGGCACGATTCTTGTATTCTTCGGGCGGGTTGTCGTAGGCGTCGATGTCCACGCAGAATGCGTTGGCCGAGGGCACGCGCAACCGAGCGCTGACTTCAACGATGCCATCGGTTGTGTCGGCCGCGTCCTGTGGAAGCATGGTGACCCAGGCGCGCGCCCCCTTGCTCATTCCACCCGTTTCGCGCTTGACTTCGAGGTAGTGGTTTTCTCCCTCGGAAAGGACGCGTGCAAGGTCGGGACGCGCGCGCCGAATCTGCCAGCCACTGTCGCCGTCGCCGATGTGGGGCAGGCCTCCTGGCTCTGCATTCTGAAAATCGTCTTCGAGCACGACGAAGGATTCGCGTCTGGCGTTCTTTGCGGGGATGATGCCGATGCCGGTGATCTTGGGGATCACTCTTGCGGGTCGCGTTGGCACAAACTGGAAGGAGTAGATATCCGCATCCCGCAGGAGAAAGCGCAGGCGGACTGGTTGTCCAGCCAGGGCGCTGACATCGCAGATATTGTCCCAATGGACGATGTGCTGCAGGGAATCGCAGAAGATAGGTTCGCAGGCCTCAAGCTCGAATCCTCTGACGGGTGTTCCATCCACGTTCTGGAGTTCGACTTGGAAGGAGCCAAAACCGCTGGTCTCCGCATTGATCGCCAGCGATCCGCCCTTGAAGACAAAGGGCTTCGTGACAAGTTCTCCTCCTGCATAGGGGGCGTAGGCCGAGACGAATCCGTCGATCCGCATCGTGTAGCGGCGGACGGCGGTGTCGGCGTCTTCCCAGTACCCCTCGACTGCAAGGAAATTGATCTCGGGATGTGCGTCCTCCACGAGGGATGGGGTTTCGTACATGCCCCAGAATATAAAATTGTCCCCGTAGACCCAGGATTCCTTCTGACGCGGGCCGGGTCGGATGAACGCTTCCGGTCGACGGCTGAAATGCAGCCCGTCACGGCTAGTCATGAACACGGCGTCGGTCACGGTCATGCCGTAGCGTGGATGGTGCTTGCCGCGCTCGAGGCGATTCTCGCGCCCGGGCAGGTCGAGCATGGGCCCGGACCAGCCGCGCTCGTTGTAGCGCATGGGGAAGCCCATGAAAATGTGGGGTGCGCGGTAGTAGGGCTGGATCTGGTTCGTGTAGAGCGCCATTGTCGGGCTGCCGGGATAGGTGACCCATTCGGGTTCCGGGAAGGAGTCGAAGTCCGGCGCGGCACAGGTCAGGATGTCGCGGACCCCTTTGTTGAAGCCGCGGTGGTAGAGCCGGTATTCTCCACGCGCCGAGTCCCAGAAAGCAAGATTCTGCGAGTCGAAGGCACCCGTGGACATGAACGCCTTCGGGCTCTTGAGGCGAAAGTGGGCGCCATCTCCGGAAACGAGCAGGTAGAGTCCACGCGGCTTGCTGCCATACATGACGATCTTGTACAGTTCCTCGGGCGGACAATTTGGGTTCTCGTCCTTGAACACGGCGGTATGTGCAGGACTCCCGCCGACCTCGGACACCATCTGGGAATCGAGGATCAGGTTGTTCTGCTTCGAGCCCCGGAACTCGACGATGCCGAGTTCGGGTCGGGTCCAGTGGATTCCATCCGTGCTCTCGGCCAGACAAAGCGTGTTCCAGGAAATCTTGTCCGTCTCGTAGGCTTTGGAGGCGACGTGATGTCCTCCGCGGTAGTACATGCGCAAGCGGTCGCCATCCCGAAACACGCTTTGGTAGGCGCTGCCGTTCCC
>JAGLDW010000448.1 GCA_023145395.1 Lentisphaeria bacterium
TCGCCCTTGAGTTCCTGGACCATGAACTCGTCAACGAACAGCTCGAGCCGCGAGCCGATCTCGATGGGTTCCGCGCCGAGTGCCATGGCCGCGCATACAGGTGTCATTGCCAGTCCGGACTTGATCGCCTTCATCATCTGCACCTCGGCTACCTGAACTCCACGACTGGCGTGATCGTGATGTCACCCTGGAGGTTACGGAACACATCATGCGTGCCGGGGGCGTGCTCGGCCCTGATGCTCAATTCGATGGAAGTGCCATTCTGGAGGAGGAGGACACCGCTATCCAGGCTGGAACCCGGCTCCAGATTTCCTGTGTGAACAATCGCCGCCCAGAAGGCGTCCCAATTCGCATCCAAGTTCCAGAAGTCTAGGAATACAATAGGTCTGTCCCCTTCCGCCGGATGTGAGACGCTCGCAATCTCAGTGCGCCCGTGGGTGCGGATTCGGAGCCCAACCGCGCCATCGGGAAGAGTGACTGTCTGCTCTCCACTGACCGCATTTGCGAGTCTGACCCACGTCACCTCTCTGTCCGGGAAGCGGCCGTTTCTGGTGTAGTAGACCGAGTAGCTGTCATCGGCCTGCCCGTCGTCGCTGGCGATGAGCGAGAATTCATACGAGTAGTTCTTTCCTCCATTCAAGTGAACATACGGGTCATCTCTGCTCTCCTCCGACGCACCGGCGCCTCCGTCGATTCCCAGTGTGACGATCTCCAGCTCGGCAAAATAGCAGCGTCCGGCGGTGAACAGGTCGGAATCGATGGTGAACGTGATTGCGTTGGTGCCTTCGTCGTAGTCGTAGTCGCTTGTCTCGGTGATGATTTCATCCGCTGTCTTCCAGTCGTGGAACACCTCCAGATAGACGTAGAAGTCTTCGGGGTCCATGCCGTCGGGAAGAGTGTATTCGAAGGTCACATCAGCCCGTCCGGAGAGGTCGAGTATTCCGCCGTCCTCGTGGTTGCAGGTGATGCTCTCGTAGTCTTCCGGCCCATCATCTGGATTCGGCGGAAGCCGAAGCGTCATGGGCTCGTCGGCATCGCCAATTAGAAGTTTCACGTGGGTCTTCTGCGTATCGGTGAGCGTGGCTGAGAGTTTGCCATGCCACACATCGAAGGGAAATTTCTTAGACAGAGTGGCATTTTTTTCCAACCAGATCCCAGTGGGAGTTGGAGAGACATACACTGAGTGGCGCTCGCGCGGCGCCTCGGGGGGCGTGTAGAGAAGAACCTCGTCTGCACCCCGTTCCGCCAGGAGGAGCATCGCCAGGGATCCCCAAGCGGTTTCCATCCTATTGTCCCCATAGGTTTCGGGCCATCTTCGACTTGCCTGGAGTCTGCAACCGTAGACGGGAAGAGTATCATCCTCGACCGTCTCGACCTCGTCGTTTCTCTCGGCAGTGACATTGGCGGTCACTCTACTCTCCCGCCATGTTCCACTCATCTCGTCCTCAACGCGGGTGTCATCGTCCGTTTCTGCAAGGTATAGGCTGACCGTGTCGTAGCCATCGTAGTCGATTTCGCTCTCGAAGAACACCACACCGGGGATCAGCACCAGGTCTGGTCTCTGTCTACCCTTTAATTCGGCATCGTAGTAGTAGACTTTTCCGGAAAGCTTTCCCTTGTCTGGTGTGGCGATCAGCTCGCCCACACCCTCGTCCTCGATGAGAAAATAGCGATCCGAATGGCGGAAGATCACGATTTCGCCCTTCCGGCTCACCAATGGACCGTCGGGCTTGGTCGCCGTCATGATCCATGTGCCAACGGGTGATTCGAAGACCTTGTAGACACGTTGGTAGGGCAGTTCGAAGTCCTGCGTTTTGACCTCGAGCAAGGTGTTGTCCGCACGATCGTCCATTTCCGGCACGACGAACTCGATCCGCGTGTCGGTCCAAGAAAGTATGTCATCCGTGGGCACTTCAATTCCGCCAATCCTGATCCAGCGATTTGGCACAATTCGTCCCCCCCCATTGAGTCCCGTGCCCCTGACCACGATCTTGCCGCCGACGAACTGACCTTTGCCTGGGCTCACGCTGGTCACCTTCGGGCGAACCGCATACACTGTGATTGTGCGAACTGTGGATTCGCGTCCCGCGGAATTCAGGACTTTCAGGTAGTACTTCTTGCTCGCGGCACCCGCGAAGTCCGCCAGGTCGACGGTGGCCTGGTACACACCCGGAGCCATCATTCTAAGTTTGTAGGGGCCTAGGACGGTCCCGCGTGAATGGCCGAAGTCGCGACGGTCCGAAAGCCAGAAGCCGATGGGGAGTTCCTTGGATTTCAGTTCAAGCGTGACATGATCCAGGCTTGTGATTCGATTGTTTCTGCCATCGCCGTTGCGCAAGTAGGCGGCGCTGATGTAGGGCTGGTCGATCTTGACATTGAGCCGATAGGTCTTGGACCAAACGTCATCTTCATTCTTCATCTGGAGATAGTAGGTGCGGGAGAACTCCCCATTCTCGAGGTCGTACTCGTCGAGGGGCTGGGGAAGCTCCTTGTAGAGCCAGCTGCCCTCCATGTCGGCGCCGTCCGTTGATGTGTCGAAGCCGTCCGTGATGAGTTGTCTCGTGATCGCGCCGTCGAAGGTGTCGGAATCGGATAGTCTGTAGGCGACGGGATTGCCTCTGGGTCTGAAACGGATCTGGGCGTAGTAGGTGCTCAGTATGTTGCTGCGGCGCATGTCATCGACCAGCGCGGCGTTCAACACGTACGGGCGGACGGCATAGACCGTGAAGCGGTAGGTTCTGGACCAGAATCCAA
>JAGLDW010000449.1 GCA_023145395.1 Lentisphaeria bacterium
CCGCGGATCCGACGGACTGCCCCAAACCCGATCCCAACGACCGGGACGCCGACGGCATCCCCAACCAGCTGGACAAATGCCCGGACCACTTCGACATCGAACAGACCGATACCGATGAAGATGGGATCGGTGACGCCTGTGACGCATGCCCAAACTACCCCAACGCCGACGGAGCGCCTTGCCCGGCCACGATCTACGACATCAAGACCGGCGTGTATACACCCGGGGACAAGGTTGAAATCCTGGATGTGCAGGTCACCGGATTATCCGGTGAAACAGGATTTTTCGTCCAGATGCCTGTTGACCACGATGATTACAACGGCGTGGATTGGTCCGGAATTTACGTCTATACAAGCCGCAGCGTGTTGCTTGGAGACCGGGTGGATGTCGAGGGCTCGGTGGCTGATTACTACGGAGAAATCGAGATAAACGACGTGTCGAATCTCGGCTTCGTCACCCAGGGCAACCCCCCGCCCGATCCGGAGATTGTAACCCCGGCCGAAATCGCTGGGGGCGGGAGCCGTGCCGGCGCATTGGAGGGCGTGGTCTGCGAGGTCAGGGATGTCACCGTGACCCAGGTCGATTCCGAGTACGATGAATGGCAGGTGGACAACACCCTGTGGATAAGTGATTTCCTTTTCCCCACAGATTCCCTTCCTTCCTTGAATGACCCCTTCGCCATCCTAAGAGGTATCCTCCACTGGACCTACGGAGACAGCAAGTTGGAGCCCCGAAGCGCTGGTGACATCGTCACAGGTCCGGCCTCTTTGAGCGCTTTTTCACCCGATCTCAGCTTCGCCTACGAGGGACAAACGGCCGAACCCTTGCCGAGCCTCAGGGTACATCTCACCGGCATCGCCTTGAGTGACAGGGTGGTCAGTCTTCAGTCTTCCGATCCCGATCTGCTCACGGTTCCCCCAACACTTACCATTGTGCAGGGTTCAGAAAGTGCATCCGTGGAAGTGACGGGCGTCAGTGCTTCAATCTCTCCCGTGACCCTAACCGCGGCGCTCGAGGGAGTCGAAGTCACAGCAGAGCTTCGGGTTTTAAGCGGAGCCGAAATTCCAAAAATTGATTCCTTGAGTCCCGCGTCCATGCAAGTCGGGGTAAATGGGACGGGTACGCTCACAGCCACACTGGATATTCCCGCGCGGGCGAGCGGAGAAACCCTCAGCGTCTCTGC
>JAGLDW010000045.1 GCA_023145395.1 Lentisphaeria bacterium
GACGATGGCCTGCATTGCCTCCGCCTGCTCCTCCATCTGGCGCACCATCTCGAACTGCGTGCGTGCTCGGTCCAAGTTGTGCCCCTCGCGATGGGTCTTGAAATAGACGTCTCCCTCCAGAAAATCAGTCAGAAACCGGATGCCGATCTCGAATGTGATCAAAGATCCCGAGAAGGCGAGAAGATCGACCTCCGCAGGCGTCAGAAAATCCCGGCCGGCATCAAGATATCCTTTCACCAGGGACTCGAACATGTCCAATTGGAATTGGACCTTGCCAAGATCACGCTCGTCCTCGGCAGCCGTACCGGTCGTGGTGCGGATCTGATCCCCAAAATCGTACAGCACGGAGCCGGGCATCACAGTGTCCAAATCGATCACGCACAGCCCCCGCCCCGTGGCGTCGTCTATGAGCACATTGTTGATCTTTGTGTCGTTGTGGGTCACCCGCCATGGCAAGGCGCCGCTCTCCAGCATCTCCACAACCCGTGGGGTCATCTTCTCGTGAGCCATGGCGAACTCGATATCGGAGCTCGCAACACGCGCTCGGCCACAGGCATCCGCCTCGACCGCCGCCTTGAGCTTCTCGAATCTCGCCGGGGTGTGATGAAAATCGGGGATGGTCTCGTTCAGAGGCGGCTCGGGCAGGTCCATGAGCGCTCTCTGGAACTCGCCAAAGGCGTGTGCGGCCTGGTACGCCTGATCCGTGCTCTGCACCTCGTCAAATGTGCGCGCACCATCGACAAACAGGTATACGCGCCAGTAGTCCCCGTTCTCAAGGCGCACATAGGGAAGGCCATCACGTCCGTGAATGAGACGGAGCGTCTCGCGCTCTGGATCCCGGCCAGACTCGGCCTCCAGCTTTCCGCGAAGATGCTCGGTGACGCGTTGAAAGTTCTGCATCAACCCAGGCACATCCTTGAAAATGGAGTGGTTCACACGCTGGAACGTGTACTTGCAGGTGGTTCCTCGCGGAAATTTGAATGTTGCCAGAAAGGTGTCGTTAATGTGCCCAGTACCGTACGGGACGGACTCCACCAACGTCCCATCAATGGCAAATTGAGCCGCAACATCGGAAAGATTGTAGTCCACGGTTTCTCCTTAGTGCTGTGCGTTCACGGCGACCGGGTCCAGAGGGAAGTAGCCGCGCCATGAATTAACGTAGGGTCGGCGCGAAAAGTTCTTCACATTTTGATTTCCGCGCGGCCCCTTAGCTCCAGAGCGGGCTTGGGTAGATGCCGTCCTGCGCTGCTTTGATCAGTTTTTCGACCACCAGCGCACGGTCCTGATGGTACGTCATCCCAAACCACTGCTCGTCCGTTTGGAGCATCTCCGCGTCTGCCAGGTCTTGCTTGATTAGAGTGTCCACAACGGTCGGGATGTAGAATTCGGTCTTTGGAGCGTCGAGATTCTCGGCAAGAAAATCCGTGAAAAGCTGTTCGATCATCTCAAAGACGAGGGGGGTGAATCCCCACAGGTTCAGAGAGCAGGGCTCCTCGCCCGTGAGTGTCTGCCAGGTTCCGGCATCGTCCAAAAAACGCACGCCATCATCATCCAGCAACTCGATGCTGGTCCGTTCGACCACCTCCTGAAGCATGCCGTCCACCGCTGTGCAGATGCCGCGAGAGACGCTGCCGTGCCGTGAGAGAGTATTGCGCAGACGATAGGCCACCATGCAGAAACGCTTCGGATCCGTGGAAGCTTTCAGGAACTCACCAATGATGCGGTAGGCGTCCGTCCCATAGAAATCGTCTGCATTGATCACCGCAAAGGGACCGTCAACCGCGTGCCGAGCCGCACGCACGGCGTGACCCGTTCCCCAGGGCTTCTCGCGGCCTGCAGGCAGCTCGATGCCCGGCGGCAAGTCGCCGAGCACCTGATGCGCGTAGCGAATCTCGAGTTTCCCCGCAAGCTTGTCCCCGAAATGTTCGCGCAGAGGCGCCTCCAATTCGGGGCGTATAACGAGCACGACCGTTTCGAAGCCTGCACGCCAGGCGTCGTACATGCTGTAGTCCAGCACAAACTCCCCGTGCGCTCCCACAGGATCCATTTGTTTGATGCCGCCGTAGCGGCTGCCCATGCCGGCGGCGAGCACCAGAAGCGTCGGTGCTGTCATCAGAATATCACCTCCGTCGTGTCGAAACTAACGCTGCGCCGCAGCCTCCACGGCATCGCGTACGAGATCACGGATGCCAGCCCAGTCTCCAGCCTTGATCATGTCCTTCTTGGCAACCCATGTGCCACCGACAAAAGCGACCTGAGGAATCGATAGATAGTCCATCATATTTGCTCGATTGACCCCTCCTGTCGGGCAGAATCCAAGCCCCAGATGTCCATAGGGACCGATGAGCGATTTGAGCATGGGAAGACCACCGGCCGCCTCGGCGGGAAAGAACTTGAGGAAACGCAACCCTTGCTCAACCGCGCGCTCAACATCGCTCGGCGTGCAGACGCCGGGAGCAAAGGGAAAATCCATCTCCACGGCTTTGGCCATGACCGTGGGATTGCATCCCGGCGCCACGGCAAAACATGCACCGGCTGCGGCGGCTCTCTCGAGTTGCTCGGCCGTCAACACGGTGCCCGCACCGAGAATCATCTCCGGAAATCTCTTGCTCGCGGCTAGAATCGCTGCTTCGGCAGCATCCGTTCGAAAGGTGATTTCGGCGACGGGGAGCCCCCCCGCAATCAACGCCTCACATAGATGCAGACCCTCGTCTGGAGAGTCCACAGCCACGACTGGGACAATGCCGTACTTGCGAAGTTTGCTGAACATGGCTACCACTTTCCTTTTCCCCGGGATGGCTGACCGTCATCCACTAACGCATGGGAGACCCTTTTGGCTGACGGCTCGAAATGTATCTCCAAACTGCTTGTTTTGCAGGTGCTCGCGATTCAGTTCTCAAGACCGAACCGGCGATCCAGTCCAGGATCTCTAACCACGCCAAGTTTGACGGCCCGGAGGTACCACTCACGCGCCTCGTCCATGCGTGGCGGCGTGCGCGTAGCCAAAAGCACAGCCATGTTGAACGCGTTTTCGGGATCTTTCTCATCCAGTTTGTACGTGCGCCGGAACTGGACCTCTGCAGCGCCATACCAGCCGATCATCGAGCAGGCGACCCCAAGACACCGATGGGCTGCGGCACTGCCGGGATGCATGGCCACGGCTCGACTCAGCATGGACAACGCCAAATCCGGTTTGGATTCCCGGACAAGGGCAAAGCCCAGAGGCAGCAGAGTATCCATATCGTCTGGGTCGATGCGGAAGGCCTGGTGGAGATAGCGGATGGCATCCGCATCCTCTCCGTTTTCCGCGGCGATGAGCCCGAGACGCTGCGCCGCAATCTTGTTTTCCGGATCCTTCTCGAGAACCTTTGTGTAATTCCACCTGGCCGCCTCGACACTACCCTTCTTCTCCGCATCCACTCCCTGCCGCAGGTAACCACGAACGACAAGTAGCTGTTCCCGATCCCTCCGAGCCTTTTCGTCCAGCGAAGAAAGCCCGGGAAGGGGCTTTTGCAACGACAGGGAAGGAGGCGCCGCCGCCTTCTCGGAAGAATAGATGGATTTCCTCTCCACAGGGGATTCGTCTCCGGAAGCCAGCACGGCCTCGAGACTCCGGCGGCGCTGTGATTCCTTCTCCAACTGTGCCTGGAGCTTCCGGAGCCTCGCCAGCAGTCGGGCGCCACCCTCCGTGTGGCTCGCAGAGCCACTCTCCCGCAACGTCTTCAGTTCCTTCCGGTCCTCAGACAAGTCCGCCTTCAACTCCCGGATTCTCTCATCGGCCAGCATTTTGGAGTTGCGTATGCTTGCTAGTTCGCGCTTCATGCGCGCCAGCTTTCTGTCCGCCTCCTCCAGACTACTACCGAGACCCGTCACCACCTCCATCTTCGTCCGATCCTTCTCGCGCTTGTTTTTCAGCTCGTCAAGTTGTTCTCCCCGCGTCTTGAACGCAACAGTCAGTGTCTTCTTCTCGCTCTCGAATCTGGCCAGATCAGCTTCCTGATGACGAAGGAGCTTGAGTTGCTCGCCTGATTTTGCCTCGAGCCGCTCACGTTCCTTCTCCAACGTCTTCACCAACTCTTCGGCGCGCTGGGTTCTCTCCGAAAGTTCGGCTCGGCGCGCCAGCTCTCTCTCTGCCTCACGCTCCGCCGCCAGACGCATCTTCTCCGCCTCGTCTCGGGCTTTCTTCAGGAAGCCAATCTTCTTGCCCAGCCTCTGGGCCTCGAACAGGTTCGTAGTCGAGGCTTCGAGTAGCTTTCGGCTGGTGGCGCGTTCCGCTTTCAATTTTTCCTGAATGTCAGCAAGATCTCTGCGCGTCTTGCCCAGACTATTCCGGGTGGCCGCAAGGAGTTTCTCTTGCCGCTTATTATTGTCTGTCTGAGAGTCAAGCTGGTTTCGGGCGTTGGCCTGCTCCGAGGCCGTCTCGCGAACCCTAGCCAGCTCCGCCTTCAGTGTGTCCAGCTCCCCCAAACGTTCCTCAAACCCACGCTCGCGCGCTCTGCCTTCGGCAATGGTCTTTTGCAGATCCACAGTGCCTTTCATCTGACTGGCGCATTTGGCGCGCAACGTCACCAACTCCTCTTGGAGCACTTCGCTCTGGCCTTCTTGTCTCCGCTTCCGCTCCAGCTCCTCCTTCAATTTCCTCAATGCCATTTCCCGCCCCAAGCTGGCCTTGCCCAGCCTGCTCTTGACGTTTTCATAGGCTTTCCTGTAGGTGCTGTAGCCCTCCTCGAGTTGCTCCATGCGGGTCTTGGAACGCGCAAGCTCCTCCCGCAGTTTTCTCGCTGCATCCTCCAAGCCATACCGCTTGCGCAATTCGGAAAGCTCCGTGCCAAGCTGCTTGATTCGTTCCGACTGGCGGCGAGCCTTTTCCTCGAGCCGCTCCTTCTCCTGCAGGATTCGTTTGAGCTCCCCGCCGGCGCCAACGTTCTCCGCAGCTTCCCGCCTAGCTCGTGCCAACGCTCTTTCCACAGACGAAAGTCGTTCCTTGAGCGTGCGCACTTCGTCCGCGTATTCGCTATTTTCAGACTTTTGTCGTTGAACAAGAACGGCGAGCTGTGGCTTCGAGAGAGTATCCCTCTCCTTTTTCATATTGGACTCGATCCGCTCGATGCTTTTTTCGCAGAACGTGATGCGATAGGAGAGTAGAGAGGTGTTCCAGGAAGGATATCCTCGACGGACATTTCGGAACACGGTCAAGGCCTGCTGATATAGATCAAGTGCGCTGGCGTTGTTGCCGGACTCCTCGGCTTTGTCAGCAGCCTCCAACCGCACATAACCCGACATCCACTCTTCTCTGGCGCGCTGCTCCCCTGCGCGCAGAGCGCATGACCAGGAGATCAGAACCAGTGCCATAAGCACCTGGAGGAGTCGGTTGTGCCGCATTGGTCGTCCCCTCGATTCCTGGGCTGGACCCGAAAGAAATAGGACCCGAAGGCGTGCTAGCCGACGAGTCCGCTCTCCCTCGAATTGTGTAAGGTCGGCGCGGAAGATTCTTCACATTTGGGCGAGACAAACGAGACCGTGGGTCGCAATGCAGCAACAAGCTCGGCGGTGCCCGACCAGAGTTCCCAAATCATACGCAGTCTTTTCGTGCTCGGACTCGGGCGAAAAACGCTCTCGTCAGTTGGCTTTGAAAAATCCCTCGAAGCGTTTGTTGGGTTGTCCGCCCAGGGCGAGAGATTTCTGGTACCACTCTTTTGCCTCTGTGAGCCGCGGTTCGTCAAGAGTCGCCAGCAGAACAGCTAGGTTGTAGGCAGTCTCAGGATTCTTTGAATCCAGTTTGAATGCATCCTTGAAGGCGCTTTCCGCAGCAGCCACCCATCCCAGAGACCGGAAGGAAATGCCCTGGTACCGGCGATAGTCAGCACGCTTTGGCTCGAGAGCCGAACCACGCATCATGGTTGCAGCCGCCTCCGCCATCTTCTCCTGACGAATCTGGACATAACCAAGCCTGAAGATGACATCCGCATGGTTCGGATCCAGTTCAAGTGCACGCTTCAAGTACTGTTCCGCCTCGGAGTCCTTTCCCGGAGTTTCGGCAAGAATGAGGCCGATGCGAGCGTGGGCATCCGCATTGTCCGGTTCCATCTCCAGCACTTTTTTGAAGCTGAACACAGCCTGACGCGTGTCTTTGCTCTTCTCCGCAGCCGAACCAGCCTTCAGATAGCCATGCAGTTTCTTCTCCCGCTCGCGTTTCCGGCTCCGCACAGCACGTTCCTCGTCAAGGCGCTTGTTTCTTTCGGCGATCAGCCGCTTCTCGGTCTCGGTCCGGGCGAGCAACTGCAGTTTCAGACCCTCGATTTTCTTCGTCGAGCCGACGGCCATGGTCTTTCCCGCTGCAATCTCCTTGCGCATCTTGTCCACGTCCGCTGCCTCGGCAAAAGCAACTACGCGCTGCATCTCCTTGACTTTGCTCTCACTCTCGGAAAGTGTCTTCCGAGTCGTCTTCAGCATTTTCTCGCGCTCTGTGGATCTGGTTGTCAGCTCTTGCACCCGGCCCTTCTCCTTTCGGAGCGCCGTGGTCAGAGAAGCAACCTGTTTGGCCGTATTCTCCGCCGTCTCGAGACGCGTGCCCAGCAGGCCAACTTTGCCTGTCTGCGTGGCCAGATCCCCAGCAAGCTCCGCCTGCGCCGAAAGTGCCTTTGCCAGCGATTTCTCACTCGCCTCCAACTTGTCAGCACCCGACTTGACGGCGGCCGCGAGCGTCTGGTTCTCGGCCGATAGCGATTCGAGTCGAACCTGCAGTCTTTTCGAGACATCGCTCGAGACGCCCTCGGCCTTTTCCATTGAGACAACCTTCGCGATCGACTTGGACAGTTCCCCCTCCAGCCCGGACACCTTCACGGCGAGAGCTTCCTTCTCTCTCGTGGCGGAGGCGGTTTTCTCCATGGCCTCGGCGGCTTCCTTTGTGGCGG
>JAGLDW010000450.1 GCA_023145395.1 Lentisphaeria bacterium
TCTGAATGGCGACCCCAATAGGAAATCGCTCTTGGGTGAGGGGGAAGGGGAAGAGCGTACACTGGGAATGCTGAGGATGCAAGAATCCGACACTGGGTACTGCTCTCGGACTACTTCCACATCACTATCGAGGCCCTGTCTGCCGAGAGTTTCTCGCGCTACATTGGCAAGAGTTTATTGGTTGAAATGGCTCCGCTTTTTCTTTGCACAAGGAGCAACTGCAGATGGCAGACTGGCGAAACATCCGTAACGGTCTTGAGATCCCCACGGTCAATTACTGTGATCAACCCTATGTGGCGAGGCTGAAGAACGGTCAGTGGCTGTGCTCGCTGACTACGGCGGCTGGGCACGAGGGCGCCGTGGGTGAGTTTGTCGGCGTTACGCTTAGCACCGACCAAGGGAAGACCTGGAGCGACCTCGTGCCGCTCGAAGATCCGAGCGGGCCGGAAAGTTGCTATTCACTACCTTTCTTGGCGCCTTCCGGACGGATCTATGTTTTCTACAATTACAACGGCGACAACTTCCGAGGGGATCGGCGCTCGGACGAACTGGGCTGGTACGTGTACCGCTTCTCCGACGATCATGGAACCACATGGTCGGAGCGGCATCGCCTGCCAATGCGCTTGACCGAATGTGACCGCAACAACACATTCGGCGGGGTGGTCCAGCTTTTCTGGTGTGTCTCACATGCGGTCCAAGTCGGCAGCAACTTTTTCATCGTGTTCAGCAAGATGAAGACCTACATCCAGGAGGACAACGAGGGTTGGCTGTTCAAATCGAGCAACCTGCTCAGCGAATCCGACCCGGCGTTGATCGAGTGGGAATTGCTGCCAGAGGGCGATGTGGGCATCCGCGCGAACGCGTTCGGTTCGGTGCAGGAAGAGCACAATATCGTACCACTCAGTGACGGCAGCCTTTATTGCATGTATCGCACGTCAACCGGGCATCCGGCATACTCGATCAGTCGTGATGGTGCCCGGACTTGGTCCCAACCGGAAATTGCCCGCTACGCCGACGGGCGTGCCATCAAGACGCCCCGTGCCTGCCCCATGATGTGGCGTTGCACCAATGGCAAGTACCTGTTTTGGTTTCACAACAATGCAACGACAACATGGGGTTGCCGGAACCCGGTTTGGCTGGCAGGAGGAGTGGAAACGGACGGCGCCATAGCCTGGTCCCAACCCGAGATCCTCCACTACGACCCCGACGAGGATCTCGGCATGAGCTACCCTGACCTCATTGAAGAGGACGGCGAGTATTATTTCTTCCATACGCAGAAGAAGATTGCGCGTTCCGTCAAGGCGGACAAGCATCTCCTCGAAGCGTTATGGTCCCAGGCGGAAACCGACGGTGTTACCCGCAATGGACTGTGCCTCGAATTACGAGAAAAAGAGATCAACTGTGCTACGGTGGCGCTTGAGTGGTCGCCGAATTTCTGGCAGGGCCAAGGATTGACAATCGACTTCAGACTACGCCTGAACTCACTGCAACCAGGACAGATAATCCTCGACAACCGCGCGGTGTCCGGTGCCGGGTTCGCCGTGGCCATGGCAACTCCCGGAGTCATTCGCATGGAGGTTTCCGACCGCAATCACGGCTTCTTCTGGGACTGCGATGCGGACTTGCTCGAAGCAGGCCGTGCACACAGCGTGGCCTTCATTGTGGACGGTGGGCCCAAGACCATCAGCGTTGTGGTGGACGGAATGCTCTGCGACGGTGGTGAGACACGCCCCTTCGGCTGGGGACATTTTACTCCGTATGCCGTGGCCACCAATGCCGGCACTCCCCGGCAAGCAACGGTCAATGAATTGGGGCAAGTGCGCCTGGCGCCCTCACTGGATGGTGAACTGTTGAGCCTGCGCATCTACGATCGTTACCTGCTGACGTCGGAAGTCATTGCAAACCACCGGGCAGATCGGCACTGAGAGATTGACATCAACTAGCGCAGTAGGTAAATCCCCAACCGAATGCCGCGGCTTGCTCCGCCACGCGACGCAATCTTGATCCGACCAGCATGCATGTGGCTCTGATTGTCAGGAGATAGGTAAGGTGCACAAGTTTTTCTGGTTGAAGCTGGTTGTTGCCGTGCTGACTGTGTGCGGTGTCCACGACGTTGCCGCTCAGGAACAAGGGGCTTTGCTGGTTGAGCCATTTTCCTTTGCCGAGGATTTTGAGAGGGGGGAGGACCCCGTTCAGTTCTGGACGAGCTACAACAAAAAGCACACGGTGCACTTCAAGGGCGTGACCGACGAGAAGGCCTATTCCGGGAAGCGTTCATTTAAGCTGGATGTGACCTTCGACGAGACGTCGCGCTTCCTCTGGCGCATACCCATGACACAGCAAGTGCCAGTGGCGGGCATGCTCGCCTTCTCGGGCCGTATGTTCCTCGGCGAAGGCACCACGGGCCGCGCCACGTTGGGCGTGAGTTTCCGCTTTCCTCCGAGTCGGCACAAGGGTTGCACCTCACCGTACGCGTTCCATGAATCGACATGCGGCAAATGGCAGGCTGTGGGCGGCGATTTCGTCAACCGCGGCCGGGATGTGGCGGACGCGGTCATGAGTCGGTTCGAAGGAAGCCAGGGAGATCTCGTTGGTATATACCTAGAGCAAATCATCATCGATCTCCGAGGCGAGGCTGGGAAGAAAGTGGTGCTGTATGTGGACGACCTCGAGATCCGCGGCGACGTGCCCACCAAGGCCGCCTACGAAGGCGAGATGGAGAGGCGCAAGGCGGTCGTGAAGAAGCTGTTCGACGCGGCGGTCGTGTCCTGGGGGAAGGCTCTGGGCGAGACGAAACAGACACTCTTGGCCATCACCGGCCTCGTCCCGAAAGCCGACGCGAGGCGGAAAGTGGCACTCGGCAAGATCGCGGAGCACGACGACATCCTCGCCGCGATGAAGGCGAAAGGGGCATTCTCGGGATCTGAGCAATCCGTAATGGACCGCTTCATCGACAAATCGCGGAACTTCGCCACCAGCGTCAAAGCTCTGTCCGACGCTGCGCTCACGGGCCGGCACGCGGTGGTCTATGTGGTCCCGCCCGTGTCGGCAATCCAGATCCTGCCGGGCGATCCCTTCGTCCATGGCAAGATCTCTCAACAGATCGCCATGCAAGCAGCCCACGGCGAATACGAGCCAGCTAGTTTCGTTGTCTCGGCACTGTCTGGTATCAAGTCGTTGAAGGTGGCCGTCGGCACTCTTCGAGGCGAGCGTGGCGTGATCCCCAGCGCCAACGTGGATGTCAAAGTCGTCAAGTGCTGGTACCAAGCAGGAACGGCTTGGGAAGGTATCCGTCAGGACAAATCAAAACGCATTCTGACCCCGGAGCTCCTGCTCAACGACGACCAGCTGGTCAAGCTCGACCACGACAAGCATGAGAACTTCCTGAAACTGAGTTTCCCCGATGGCGAGAAATACGTTTGGATCAGTGATTCGGCGAATGTCTACAAAGGAAAATCCCTGCCTGTGGAGAAGTTTCCGATCAAGGACAGCCCAAAGTTGCTTCCCGTCGACATTCCAGCGGATACGAACAAACAGTTTTGGGTTACCGTCAGGATCCCCGAGGACGCTCCGGCTGGGACCTATACGGGTACGATTAGACTGCAGACGCCGGATGCGGTGATTGCTGAGCTTGCCCTGAGCGTCAATGTCCTTCCCTTCGATTTGCTGCCGCCCTACTATACCTCGAGCATGGACTATCACGGGCGCCTCATGTCGGGCTCTATGGGCACAATCGGGTCATGGGGGAAGAGCCGCGAGCAGTTTACCAACGAACTGGCGAACATGGTGGCACACGGCCTGCACAATTGTCAACACTACAGCATCAGGAAGGAAATTCTGGGCGACGTTCTGCGCATACGTGCGGAAGTGGGCATGGATAACCGGACGCTGTATCTGAAGAACACCATTCGGATTGGCAATCCAACTGCCCCCGAAGAGCTCGCGAGGATCAAGCGCGACGTGCGCGACATCATCGAGTTCACGAAGGCCTACGGCACCGAGGTCGTCTATTTCTACGGCATGGACGAGCGCCGCGGGGAAATGCTCAGATCGCAGCGGCCCGCGTGGCAGGCTGTGCGGGAAGCGGGCGGCAAGATCTTTGTGGCCGGTTACGACGGGAACATCGACATGATGGGCGATATCCAGGACATGCATGTGCGTGCAGGCTCGCCGTCGAAGGAGGAGGTCGCCAAGTGGCATGCGCTGGGACACAAGATCTTCAGTTATGCCAACCCGCAGACCGGAGTGGAAAACCCACTCGTCTATCGTCGCAACTTTGGCTTGCTGCTTTGGAAATACGATTACGACGGCGCCGCCACCAATGCCTACCAACATACTTTTGGTGCCACGTGGAATGACTTTGACCACGTCACTTACCGGGCTCACACCATTGCTTACCCGACCATGAATGGGGTGGTTGACACGATCGCCTGGGAAGGCTACCGCGAAGGAGTTGACGATGTCCGCTACGTGACCACGCTCGAAACCGCGATCGGGCAAGCGCGGAAGACCCAGGACCACACGCGCAAACGCAACGCGACCGCGGCCGAGCACTACCTCCGCCAGCTCAAAGCGGGAGGGGAGATTGAAACCGACGACCTGGACGCGATACGGAGGGAGATCATTACGCACATCATCAACACGAGGGGCGGATCAGCGAAGGCAAGGTAGCGCGTAACATTTCAGTCGGCTGCGGCACTATGACCATGGGTCATTTACCACCGCTGGGGGCGACGATGGAGTACACGCCACGCCATTCGCGCACCACTGCGGGAAACGCCTTCGAGGAAGCGCGTACTTCCAGCGTGTAGGTGCCGGGCACAGCTTCGGCGGGCACCCGTACACGCAGACTCACCCAACCACGTTTCCCAGCGGGCACACTGACCGTCGCAGGCATGTCATCAAGCCACTTGGCAGCCGTCCCACCGACAGTCAATTTCAGAGTGTCGTCGAAATTGCCCAGATTCTTTGGGCGCAGTGGTTGCAAGAAGCCCTCGCCGGGCACCGGACAGAGCTGGTGCGCCGGGCGCCACTTGCCCACCTCCTGCCCGTCAGCCTCGATCTTTCGTATCCACCCGCCCCCGAGCGAAAAATCACAGACACGCCCCTCATTCTCCACGGACAGTTCCACAGCATGGCTGGCGATTGGGCTGCCTTGCCGATCCTGCACCAGCAGCAGCAGGTGCCGCTGCCCGGAGCGAGCGTACTCGGGCACGAGGAAGCGCAGCGCAATTTCGGCAGGTTGGCCGGGCGACACGCCAACAGACTCGACGCGCCCCCACTCCGGTTCAATACCGCACCACTGCGCCTGAACAGGCTGGGCGCAGCGTACGCGCGCAACCAACAACATGGGTTCGCCAGCCTGCGCCACCGCTTTCCCCGGACACTCCACGGAGATGTCGAGATCCCGGGAAATGGCTAGGTCTCGCATGGCGAACCAGGCAGGGTTGAGCGTGAAGCCGGCACTCCCCGTCGGTTGAAGAAGCCCATACATCCGCCCCGGCTCCACCCCGACATACCAGCAAACGACGTCTGCGCGTTCCTGCAACAACGGATAGGCATCGCTGAGACGCCTGGCTTTCACCTCCTCGTCGGCCACCACGCCCGGACCGCTCTTCCAGCCGCCCGACTGCCAGCCCACTTCGGTGATCCAAAGTGGTTTCTCAACCTTGTGGAAGGCAAGGATACGACGCATGATCGCCATCCTCCGATCGGCCATCTTCGCGCTGCCCGCGTAGGGATGAGCACCCACAAGGTCGCAGAACGAGCCAGCGCCCATATCGAGGATCTTGGCTAGATACGCTTCGCCGGACCCATCCAGCCCCGCAGACATGACCAG
>JAGLDW010000451.1 GCA_023145395.1 Lentisphaeria bacterium
TTGAGGCGCACACGCCCAGCGAACATGTCTCACCGTTCGGACAGGCGTCATAGCCGCCCCACTCCAGGCAACCGTCCGAGTCATGATCTTCACAGGTCTCGGTGCCCGCGCCGGCGCCGGCGCATTGCACGGCGTTTAATGTGGTGCACTCGGGCTCACAGCCTAAGACGCAAGCCCCGTTTTCGCAGATGTAGTTGGTCTGGC
This sequence comes from Lentisphaeria bacterium, assembly GCA_023145395.1. Taxonomy (GTDB): domain Bacteria; phylum Verrucomicrobiota; class Lentisphaeria; order Oligosphaerales; family Lenti-02; genus JAGLDW01. Next base: position 205 of record JAGLDW010000451.1, read on the forward strand.
AGTTCGTCACCGCGCCGTATTCCAGGCAGGGATCCGTGTCGTAGTCGCTGACGCATTCTTGCCAGCCTGAGTTGTCGGCCGTGCAAACCTTGGCCCCCTCCGTGCTGCATTCGTTGTGGGTGTTGCAGTCATTCTGACAGACCCCGTCCAAGCATTGCTGCCAAGCCTCGCAGGCCACCGGCGGCAGCCAATCCAGGCAAGTGTCTCCATCGTTGGCCTCACCGCAAAGCTGCACCGCATTGCCCTGGCATTGTCGCTGCATGCTCGTGCACTCATCCCCGCATGTGGCCGAACAGATCCCGTTGGAACAAGTTTGCCCCTCGGGACAGGCGATGAAATTGCCGTATTCCAAACAGGGGTCCGCATCATGGTCGCCGCAGGTTTCGTAGCCTGGGTCACCGTTAAACGTAGTGCAAACCCGCTCACCCTGCTGGGTGCAGTCCGGCGTGCAGCTGCTCACACAAGCATTGTTCTCGCAGTGGGTCCCCTCACCGCAAGGAATGGCCGTGCCCCATTCGGTGCAGCCGTCGCTGTCACGGTCCGCGCAGGACTCCACCGCGCTCTGGTCCACGGCGCAACGCAGCGTACCGGCCGTGCACTGATTGCTGCATTCGGCTTCACAAAATCCGGTGGCCTGGTTGCAGACATCTCCGGGATCGCAATTTGTATAGGTGGACCAATCCAGGCAACTGTCCGCGTCGAAGTTGCCGCAGGTGCGATAGGAGTTCCCGTCGCATTCGCGGTCACCAGGACTGCAATCGTTTTGGCATTGGCTGGGATCGGAGCAAACGCCGTTGGAGCAGGTTTCAGGGTCTACACAAGCCGTGAACCCGCCCCATTCCAGACAGCCGTCGGTATCGTGATCCGCACAGGAGTCGAAACCGTTGGCCGAAGTGGAGC
>JAGLDW010000452.1 GCA_023145395.1 Lentisphaeria bacterium
GAAATCCCTGGCGAGCCATTCTCCAGCCAAGAGGAGATTCTTCGCTTGGGCATCGACTCCGTGTATCGCATCCGCCACGTCGCCTTGCACCTCCAGGGCGATCGCCTCGCGATCTACTACTCGAATGTTGGCGACGCGCCCGAGCGCATCAAGCGCACGGTCGTTCGCCTCGATCGCCCCTGGCGCGAATGGTCCGGGGAAGCGTTTGAAGAGATTCTGCGCTCCGAGACCTCTCGGGAGGGCGTGGACGAGCCTGTAGAGAGATCCCGCGGGGGATCTTCGCGGACGCCCGTTCATCAGCTTCGCGATCCCTTTCTGTTCGTGGAGGACACCCGGACGTTTCTTCTCTATACCATCGCGGGAGAATTCGGCATTGGTTTGACCGAACTCCCCGGAACCGCCTAATTCAAACAGGAAATGCATATGTCTTCGAAGTGCCCAACCCTTGTTCTCTTTGCTTTTCTCATGCTGTTTGGTATCGGTTCGGTGACACGTGGGGAGGAGGGAGTCAAACGGTCCCGGAAAGAGGTGCGCGCGCTGATCGAAGAGGCGGGGCGGACCAAACCAGACTGGTGGGACGAGACGGCTATGAATCACCCGAATACGCTCGACCTGACCTGGCCAAAGGCAAAGGGGAAGTGGAACGCCAACAAGAACATTGGACAGTACATCGTCAGCGTGGTCAACCGGCGGCCGGAACGCTGGCGACCCACAGCAAAGCTCGTGCACACATTGGTGCTGCAGCGCAAGCCGAGCACCGAGCGCGGCATGCGGGACGCCATGGGGTGGCTGGGACATCTCTATGCCCGCTTTCTCGGAGATTATGCTCGCGGCGCCTACTGGTGGGAGAAATTGCAGAAGGAACACGGATCGCTCTCGCGCGGGCGGCGCATCGATCTCGCCGAATGCTATGCCAAGCTGGGCAACACAAAGATGGCCGAAGAGCTTCTTCGCCGCATCGACCGGGGCACGATCAAGGCGTGGTCGGATCTGGGGCGGTTGGACCGGGCACTCAAGCAGGCCGAAAGCGAGACGAAGAGGAAACGCCCCTACAGTGCGCTGATGGCCGCGGGCGATGCCTGCCGCGCCCACGGGGAAGGCAAGAAGGCGCGCACGTACTATACGCGGCTCATGCGGATGGCCAAAACCGGGGGCGGGCGGAACAAGTCTGGCAAGAAATACGGCATCTGGGCGCGCCAGGCCATTGCCGCGATCAAGGCCTTTGCGAAACACAGGCCCGGCAGGTATCCGGATGGGACGCACGAAGGGGAGGGCACCGGTTATCGCGGTGCCGTGCGAGTGCGGATGACGGTCGACAAGGGCAGAATCACGCAGGTCAAGGTACTGAATCACCGGGAGGATTGGCCCGGTCGTGCGCCGATGGATATACCCAGGCAACTGGTCGAGAAACAAGGGATTTCGGGCGTGGATGCCGTGACGGGCGCCACACGGACCTCCGATGCGATTCTCGCAGCATGTGGGGATGCGCTGGCCAAGGCCAAACGCAAATAGCATTGCGATTGCGATTGTGAGGCGCTGCCTCGCGCTCCGCCGGGGAGTGATGACTCCCCGGACCCCACGTCAAAATTGCCGGGTACGCGCCGGCCGAAGCGTCCGCCTCTCCGTGCCCGACAACGGTGGCCACCCGCTGGCGCGACAAGCAAACGCGCTACTCCATAACACCAACCTCCAAAGCGCGGTTCGCCAGTAGGCCGTGCGGGCCTCCGCGCGGCGCGATTGCGGCCAGCGCCTACGGAACTGACATGCGCCCGACCCACATGAGGCGAGTTGCAATACATGTAGAAACGCCTATACTAAGTGCTGTTCGATCGGGAAGGAGAGAACACTCCCTTCTCCATTGAGCCCACAATTTGGTGTCTCTTGTTTTCTGCCCCGGCAGGCTTACCCTCCCTCCTCCCTTCTTCCCCAAGCCTGTCGGGGCTCTTTTGTTCTCTGCGAATCTCCCGCCGCAGACCGTCTTCGCATGTGACTCGCTGGACGCTCCGAGGGGATCGGACTATGTTCCACTCGGTAACCGAAACACTGGGGGAACGGCGCGTGACACAAGACTCGATCGATCTTGGAAGCCTTGTGTCCAGTTGCCATACGCGGCTGGTCGCGGCCGAGCCCGGTCTGGACGGGACGGCGACTCTGTACCGGCGTCTTGAGGACGGGGAAGTCGTTTCCGAGACCGTTCCATTCCACCCTTATCTCCTAGTGTCGGGAGAGGATCTTGCCGCGACGCTGGAAGGCACAGTTTCGGTCGTCCCGCTGTCGGGCAAGCATCAGCACCGGGTGCGGGTGCATTTTCCGGACTGGAAGAGCTATGACACGGGCGTGAAGAGCCTGCGCAAGAGCACGGGTATGAATCCCTCTTCGCCCATGGCGCCATACCGTGTCTTCTCTGACCTGGGGCAGCAACTTCTGACCATGCTCCCTGCGCGTCTGTTCCGGGCGATGGACTTCGCGGACATGCGCAGGATGCAGATTGACATCGAGACGCTGACGGCGACGGGCTACGACTTTCCGAACGCCAAACGGGAGGAGGATGCAATCTGCATCATCGCCATGCGCGACAGCACCGGCTGGGAGGCGTGCCTGAGCGGCGCCGAGATGCCGGAGGCGGATCTGCTGCGCGAGATGGTTCGTCTGGTCGGCGAGCGGGATCCGGACGTGATCGAGGGGCACAACATCTTCAATTTCGACCTGCCTTACATCGAGACCCGGTGCAAGCGGCACAAGGTGAAGCTGCTCCTGGGGCGCGACGGCTCGCGCGCAAAGTCCCGTTCCTCGAGGTTTTCGGCGGGGGAGCGGATCGTGTCGTACACCCGTTGCGACGTGCGGGGGCGCCATATCATCGACACCTACCAGCTCGTTCAACTCTACGACATCGTGCACCGCAACCTAGAGAGCTATGGGCTGAAGAATGTCGCGACTCACTTCGGCGTTGCCGCTCCGGAGCGGACTTATGTGGCCGGTGGCGATATTTCGCGTGTCTTCCACGAGGATCCCAAGCGCCTTTGCGAGTACGCGATGGACGACGTGCGCGAGACCGACGCCATCAGCGCTCTGCTCTCCCCCAGTCATTTCTATCAGGCACAACTGGTGCCCTTCTCCTATCAGAATGTGGTGGCGCGCGGGAACGCCACACGCATCGACGCGCTCCTGACAAGCGAGTACATGCTCGAGAATGCCAGCCTGCCTTCCCCGCAGGCGCCCCGCCCCTTCCAGGGCGCGCTCACCGGATCGCTCAACACGGGTGTGTTCGAGAACGTGTGGCATGCGGATGTGCGCAGCCTGTATCCCTCGATCATCATCTCTCGCGACCTCTGTCCGCGGGCCGACGGATTGCGCGTGTTCTCCAAACTGCTTTCCGGATTGCGCGAGTACCGTCTCCACGCCAAGGACGCGGCCCGACGCGCCGAGGGAGGCGACCGGGAGCGGCTGGACGCTCTGCAATCCACCTTCAAGATTCTCATCAACTCCTTTTATGGGTACACCGGCTTTTCGTGGGGCACCTTCAACGACTACGACGTGGCCGAGAGCGTGACGGCCGAGGGGCGTCGCATTCTGCAGAGCATGCTCGATTTCCTGACCGGGCAGAATGCCACTGTCATCGAGATGGATACGGACGGCCTCTACTTCGTCCCTCCTTCCGGCATGGAGGATACGAACGAAATGGCTCGGAATATCCAATCCATCCTGCCTGAGGGAATTGAAATCGATCTGGATGCGACGTACGGCGCCATGTTCGGATACAAGGCCAAGAACTATGCGTTGCTGGACCACGAGGGACGCGTTTCCATCACGGGTGCCGCGCTCAAATCCAGGGGTATCGAACGATTCCAGCGGGACTACATCAAGCAATTGATCACCTTGCTGCTAACGGGCCGTGGCACGGAGGCGAACGCACTGTTCTCGCAGTGCGAATCGGATATAGAGACGCACCGTCTGCCCCTCGCGGATCTCGCAAAGCGGGAAGTGCTCTCCACGTCACCCAAGGTGTACAAGGAGAAGCTTGAGGCAGGAAAGACCCGCCGCAGCGCCGCCTACGAACTGGTGCTGAACGCCGAACGCGAGTACCGCCAGGGAGACCAGGTCAGCTTCTACGTGACCGGAACGAAGAAGTCCGTCGCCGTGTCCGATGCCGGAAAGCTCCTAGGCGATGCCGTTCCCGGCGAGCGCGACGAGAATGTCCCCTACTACCTAAACAAGCTAGTGAAGCTGCACAAAAAGTTTGCCGAGTTCATCCCATAGGGCTGCGTCCCTTTTGCCCCCTGATTTCGTTGCTTCACCCGGGATTCCGCTCAGCGGGACCCACTCGCTCGCGTCTCGTCAGGAACCAAAATGAACAGCAGCAAAATGTGAAGAACTTTCCGCGCCGACCCTTAGATTTGGGGTACTTGCAGGATTTTCAGACTGAGTCAGCAATAGGAATATGTCATGCCCATTTTCGAGTACCTCTGTCCCGAGTGCAATCGCGTGTTCAGCTTCCTGAGCAAGGGTTCGAGCGATCCGCGCGAGCCATCCTGTCCAAAATGCGGACGCAAGAAACTGCGCAAGATGCTTTCGAAGTTCGCCGTCACCGGCGCCACACGAAAATCGCAGGGGGAATCGGGACAGGGGGGGGGCGAAGATCCCCATGAGGATCCACGTGTCGAGCGGGAAATGATGAAACTGATGTCGGATGCGGAGGGCATGGACGAGAACGATCCCCGGCAACTCGGGCGACTCATGCGCCGTATGACCGAGTTGACCGGCGACGAGATCGAGCCAGAGATGGAGGAGGCTATGCGGCGGTTGGAGGGTGGTGAGGATCCGGAAAAGATCGAGGAGGACATGGGCGACCTGCTCGATGGCCCAGGAGAGAATGGAGGAATGGGCGGTGGCGCCCCGAGCTACGACGGTGGATTGTACGATCTATAGAAGGACGCAGTGGTTCGGGACGGCCCGTCCCGAGAGAACACTCGGTGCGAGCGGCGTCGAGCCACCAGCATTCCAGCATAGCATGAGGTAACTGGGCCATGAGCACTCCGATCCGCGTTTCGCACCACCTCTGGGAAACTCCCGAGATCACGCACGTCAATCGCCTGGACATGCATTCCTGCCTCATCCCCTTCGCGGAGGCGGAAGACGCGCTCGTCGGCGACCGTGAGCACTCTCGCTGGTTCGCCGATCTGAATGGACAGTGGAGATTCCGCCTTTTTCCCCATCCCGACCGCGTCCCTGCGGAGTGTCTGCAAACGGACTGTGCCGACGATGGCTGGGATGGAATCGCCGTGCCGTCGAACTGGACGCTGCAGGGCTTCTCCGACAAGCCGGTGTACACCAACGTGAAGATGCCGTGGGAGAATCAGCCTCCCTTGGTGCCCGAGGACAATCCGACGGGCGTGTATCGCACGGCGTTTCAACTGCCGGAGAACTGGGATGGGCGGCGCGTGGTCATTCATTTGGCCGGGGTGGAGAGCTACTACGAGCTGTACCTGAACGGGACGTACGTGGGGATGGCCAAGGACTCGCGGTTGCCGAGCGAGTTCGACCTGACGGCGGCACTCGTTCCCGGAGAGAACATCCTGGCTGTGAAGGTGGTTCGTTGGAGCGACTCCAGCTACATCGAGGACCAGGACCATTGGTGGATGGCCGGCATCTACCGCGATGTCTATCTCTACAGCACGGATGACGTCTACCTGGAGGATGTGTTCGTCCACGCGGATCTGGAGGTGGAAGCAGGCGTCGGTCTGCTGCATGTGAAGAGCAAGCTGGGGTTCTCCCGACATGCGGATGGCTGGCCCGGCGCCTCCGGTCCCGACAGCGATTTCACCGTCGAGGCCGAACTGTTCGACGAGGACGGTTCGAGTCTGCTGTCGCTGTCCAGCACAGTGAGCCACTCCTACCGCATCGATGGTGATCGAGGCGAGCTGAAGGGACATGTCCCGGGCGTGCGCCCCTGGAGCGCGGAGCAACCCA
>JAGLDW010000453.1 GCA_023145395.1 Lentisphaeria bacterium
TGCGTGCGCTGCGGATTCCGCAACATCGTCATCCGGAACCAGGAATTGCTCATCAACGGCAAATGCGTGCTCATCAAGGGCGTCAACCGGCACGATCACGACCCGGTCACCGGCAAGACCATCTCGCGGGAGCGCATGATCGAGGACATCCGTCTTCTCAAGCAGTTCAACTTCAATGCCGTGCGGACGGCGCACTACCCGAACGACACGCTCTGGTACGACCTTTGCGACGAATATGGCATCTACATTCTGGACGAGGCCAACATCGAGGCGCACGCCAACTACTGGACTCTCTGTCGCGACCCGCGTTGGAGCAATCAGTTTCTGGAGCGTGGCCTACGCCTCGTGCTGCGCGACCGCAACCATCCCTGCATCTTCGGCTGGTCCATGGGCAACGAGACCGGGAACGGCGTGAACCACGACAGCCTGGGCGACGCCATTCGCAAGGCGGATCACAGCCGCATTCTCCACCACGAGGGCGAAGTGAAAGAGCGCTGGACTCAGGGAGGCAACTGCTTCCATGGTGGTGCCGCTCTGTACAACGACCTTGTCAATCCCATGTATCCGCACGTGCACGATGTGGCCCGCTGGGCCAAGACCAACCGCGACCGGCGTCCGTATATTCCCTGCGAATACTCCCACTCCATGGGCAACAGCAATGGCAATCTCAAGGAATACTGGGAGATGTTCGAGAACCTGCACGGCTTGCAGGGCGGCTTCATTTGGGACTGGGTGGATCAGGGCCTGCTCAAGACCGACGAGAAGGGACGCGAGTACTGGGCCTACGGTGGCGATTTCGGCGAGACAAGTCACGATTTCGACTTCTGCATCAACGGCATGGTCTGGCCCGACCGCACTCCCCATCCGTCCATGTACGAGTTCAAGAAGCTTGTGCAGCCCGTGGGCGTCACGGCGATCGACTTGGCGGCGGGGCGTTTCCTGGTTCGCAACAAGCAATACTTCACCGATATGTCCTGGCTCAAGGGCAGCTGGCGCCTCGAAGTGGACGGGAGGACAGTCCAATCGGGGGAACTGTCGCCCATGCGGCTCGGTGCTGAGTGCGAAACCGAGATCGAGCTTCCGATCCAGCCGCCGGAGATGCTCATGGACCAGGAATGCCATCTGACGGTTGCATTTCAGGCCACTGCCGGCACACCTTGGTGCGAGGCTGGGCACGAGGTCGCCTGGGAACAGTTCGAGATGCCCTTCGCGGGTGACGAGGCGCCGGAGCTGGACATGGAGGGAGAGGTGGTTCTCGAGGATGGCGCCGCCGAGGCGCTCGTCACCTGCGGACGCCTGCGGATCGAGATCGACAAGGCGGTTTGCACTGTCACTCGCATCTCCTACGACGGGCAGGATATTCTTGTCTCCGGTCCGGAACTTCAGCTGTGGCGCGCGACCACGGACAACGACGGGATTCGCGGCTGGACGGGGCAGGATGCCAAGCCCATGGGCCTCTGGATGGCGGAGGCGCTCAACGATCTGGAATGCACGGAGAGAAGCGTCGAGATTGTCAAGGACGAGGACGATGTGCTGGTGGAGCTCTCGAAGACCTGGCTGGGACGGGGCGGCGACAAACCGGTGACGCACCAGCAGCTTCTGCGCATTTGTCCGACGGGCGAGATCGATGTGAGCAATATCGTGGATGCGGACGAGCGTCTGCCCTCGCTGCCGCGCATCGGCGTGAGCATGATGACTGCGCCGGATTTCGAGCGCGTGGAATGGTTTGGCCGAGGCCCCCACGAGAACCATATCGACCGCAACGCCGGCGCGCCTGTAGGCCTGTATGCAGGCACGGTGGACGAGCAGTTTGTCTCCTACATCCTTCCCCAGGAGAACGGAAACAAGAGCGATGTGCGTCGCTTCTGTTTGGACAATGGCGCCGTGGGCATCCACTTTGTGGCCGCGCCTACCTTCGAGTTCAGCGTGCGGCATTTCACGAGCGCGGACCTGTTTGGTTGCCTGCACACGAACGAGTTGGAGGATGTGAAGCGCGCGGAGACAGTCGTCAGCATCGATCACATCCAGCGGGGTGTGGGAACCGGAAGCTGTGGGCCGCAGACGCTCGAGAAGTACTGTGTGCCGCCTGGTCGGTACCATTTTGCCTACACCATCCTCCCCTTCGCGCTGGAGGAGTAGCGGATTTCGTACACTCACCTGCTGAGCACGGCGTTGGCCGGAAATGAGACTTGAAGCCCGTGCAATCGAGGGATATACTTCGGATATACAATAGGAGGTGGTTCCATGATAACGAAGGTGCAAAAATGGGGAAACAGCCAGGGCCTGCGTCTTGCCAAGGATGTTCTCGCTCATGCGCACATTGAAATTGGCGAGGAAGTGGATGTGGCCGTGAAAGCCGGTGTCATTGTGGTTTCCCCTGTCAGGAGAATCCGTGGAAGATATCGGCTTGAGGATCTCGTGGGGCGAATCCCGGCTGATTATGCCCCTGAAGAAGACGACTGGGGCAAAGCGGTGGGAAGGGAGGCATGGTAGATGGCGGCGTATGTGCCGAGGCAGGGCGATTTCATTGCTGTGACGTTCGACCCGCAGTCGGGCCATGAGCAGAGGGGACGGCGTCCGGGCCTTGTCGTGAGCAAAGACAGGTTCAATCGTGGCACAGGCCTAGCCATTGTCTGTCCCATCACGAACACGCAGCGCAACTTTCCTTTCCACGTTCCGGTTCCAATAGCCAGCCCGTTGACGGGGTTCATCATGGTCGAGCAAGTTAAATCGATCGATTTCAGAACCCGTGGTGCTCAACGTATCGGGCGGGCATCCGATGCGTTGTTGGCAGAGGTTCTGTCGATCCTTGACGCCTGCATCTACTGATCGGCCAACCAGTTGGTGGACACGGACGAGAATAGCTGGCTTTCTCATCATGTCACTCCGCAGGACGCGGAACAAAAGTGTTCTTCAATCGCCCCCACATTGTAGCTGATGGTGAGAAGCACTCTCGGACAGACGGAGCGGAGACATGTCTTGGTTTCCATCCTGTCGATCCGGCGGGCGCAAAACAAGGAAGAACCCCTATGAACGAGAGCATTGGTGGCGAGAGACTTGCGGTTCTGATCGACGCCGACAACGCGACGGCCGCAGTAGTGGACGAATTGCTGAAGGAGGTGGCCAAGTACGGCACCGCCACGGTCAAGCGCGCCTACGGAGACTGGACCACAACCAATCTCAAATCCTGGAAAACGGTCCTGCACAGGCATGCGATCCAGCCCGAGCAGCAGTTCGCCTACACCCGGGGCAAGAACGCCACGGACAGCGCCATGATCATCGATGCCATGGACTTGCTCTACAGCAAGAATTTCACCGGCTTCTGCATCGTCTCCAGCGATAGCGATTTTACCCGGCTGGCCACTCGCATCCGCCAAGACGGACTCCTGGTCTTCGGCTTTGGCGAGAAGAAGACGCCTGCGCCCTTCATCGCCGCCTGCGACAAGTTCATTTTCCTCGAGGTGCTCAAACCCTCTCCTTCGCGGAAGCCCCGGCCCAAGAAAAAGAAGGAGGAGGAAGGGGAAGCCAGCTCTGTGGATCGGGCGGATCTGATCGATATTGTCAGCGATGCGGTGGCGGCAGTCGCCAAGGACGATGGCTGGGCCGCCCTGTCGGCCGTGGGCTCCTACATCAGCAAGAACAATCCATCCTTCGATTCACGCAACCACGGATTCCCGAGACTCGGCGAGCTGATCGAATCGCTTGAGTTCGTCGATGCCAAATACCTGGAGACAGGCGGCCACAAGAATATGCATGTCCGCCTGAAATCCAGAAGCAGGTAGCTGACGAAAGAGGAGAGGATCCGAAGCCGTTCCGCCCTTCCTTTGAGACACGAGAGCCCTCATTCTTCGGGCGTTCTGCCTTGCAGTCCCATGTACAGAACCGCTCGCTAAAGCATCGCTCCCACTTCCGCGTGAACGCGGAATTCAGGCAAAGATTCGCCAGGTTCTT
>JAGLDW010000454.1 GCA_023145395.1 Lentisphaeria bacterium
TGCCCGGTGGGGACATTCTGGTCGTCCAGTTCCGGGCGTCCAAAGGCGCTCATCAGATGGATGGCGTTCAGGCCTGCGTCCTGGCCGAGTCCGGCTTCCCATACCACCAGCACGCCGCCTGCGGAGTCCGCAGGTGTGTGGGACACAATGCGTGGCACTCGGCCGATGGCCTCGGGGATGGGCGCGCCCTGCTCGTCTGCCAAAAGATTCCAAGTATCAGTTCCCGCTGCCCAGAAAGCATGCCAAACAACACCGCCCCGACACCAGACCAGGTGCAGATTTCCGGCAGCGTCCGCCGTCATATTTGGTTTTTGATCCCCGGGATCGTCAGCGGGTGCTTGAAGCGGGTATTGCTCTTCAACCGGAGTCGCCTCGAGGAGCAGTCCCGTCCGGTCGGTGTCCGGGGTGATTTCCATGGTGATGGGTGGATCAAGCTCGTAGCCTTCCGCGATCAAGCGGTAGGTGGTCGGCGCGATATCGCGAAAGACAAACTTTCCATCGGGCGCGGTGGTGGCCGCGTAGATGAAACCGATGTCCGAATGCAGCGCCATCCGCACGTTCCCCAGCATGACACCGGCGGGTGCGACACGGAGGAAACCAGTCACGGCGGAGCCCGGTTCCCCGTAGCCGCGTCTCACCGCCATTCGCAACAGCGTGCCGACCTCGAAGGTGGGGCGTTCCTGGCGCCATTGCCGCAGGGCATCCGCGCGCAGACCGTTGGCAAAGCTGGTGTAAGTGGTGCCAAAGTGATTGTGGAGATACTCCAGCATGCGCTGGTTGGCGGCTAGAGACATGTCCTCTTCCTGCACGGATTCGTCCAGCTCGCCCCAGTCCAGCATCTGCTCGTCGCCATGTTCGAGACTGCGCACGCCGAACCAGAACTGGCTGACGCCGACGCCTTTGAAGGCAATCTGTACTCGGAATCGGCTGCCGGGGGGCAGGCGGTCGGCGGGGCCCGTGCGATTGATGCCCAGGAATTGGAGAGGCTTGTTGCTCCACTCGTCCGCTGGATTCAGGCGCATCTTGGGAAACATCTCCCGGAGGCGATTCCCGGTGGCTCGGAAGTAGAGCAGTGGCGCCGGAATGTCGCAGTCGCCCTGATTTCCGTACTCAATCCAGGCTGAGTATTGTCTGTACTGCGTGGCATTTCTGGGAGCTAGCACCCGCAATTCTAGCTTGCCGCCGCTACCTCTGGTGACGTTGACGGCCTGTTCGTGGGTGATGGTGACCTCGGCGCGTGCGGAGTCCGCGGGATTGGTCAGGCGCAGCTCGTACTGCCCAAGCTCGGCACCCGCGAGATCAACCTGTGCGTGCAGAAGGGTGGGGCTGGCGAAGAACACCTCGGCGGCTGGGTGCTCCGTTCCACCGGGGGCGATGAGCACAACCTGGGTATCCGGCTGGAAGCGGGCGCCCTCGATGCGGAAGGTGGTGGGTCCGGCATTGCCCACGGAGTTCGGAGAGCATGCGGTCACCTCGAAATGCAGGTAGGTCGCAGTCAGGCTGTAGTCGCCGCCATTGGGTAGCGCCTGGGCGCGTAGCAGAATGTAGTAGCGTCCGCTCCGGGTGCCGCTGACCACGATTTTCTGATCGGGCCGGAAGATGTTGGTGTAGGTGTAGTCTGCGCTCACGGCCGTGGGCACATCGCCATGGAGAACGAACAGCTCGGTGGAGGCGGCGCGGTCGCTGCAGACCAGGGCGATTTCCAGATCCTTGCCAGCTTCCACATCCACGGCGTAGTAGTAGTCGTGGTTCAGGACCATGGCTTGGCTGACGGTGGCGGTGTGGATGATGCCGTCATCATCGTCGTCGTCGGGATCGTCCTCGATGATCAGGCGTTCGACCGAAGTGTCGAGGCGGTTGTCCGCAGCCACTGCCGCGTCGTTGTTGGTTTCGTCGCCCTCGATGATGTTTTGGTGCACATCCGTGCGCACGATCAGGTAGTGAAGGCCTTCGGAGACGGCGGGCAATGTGAGGTTGACGGTGCGATGCCATGAGGCGCCCACCTCCAGGGCGGTGGGGGAAGTCCCGTTTGTCTCGCCCACAAAGAGATCGTCCACGTCCCATTCCGGATCGGTGCTCAGGTAGATTGCATCGACCCAGCGGGAGCGTGGCAGGTTGAATTGGCCATGGTTTTCCACGTCCCACTCGAGGTGGAAAGAGTCTCCTGGATGCAATGGCACGGATTCTCTGGCGCTGGTGAGCGTGACATTGGTGACTTGTAGATCGTAGGCACCATTTGCGGGCAGGACGACTGTGAAGACATCCTCTTCGGAGCTGGCCGTGGCATTGTTCTGTTCGCCGGCGCGTTCGTAGATGGTTTCACTGCTGTCCGCCACGAGGATCAGGTAGAACTCGCCACCGAGTCCGACTGGTATGGTGAAGTCGATCTGATTGATCCGGCTGGCACCGGGTTCGAGAGCTTGGTGATTACGGGCGTAGCCCACGCGGACATCGCGTTCGTCCAGATAGCGGTCGCGAGACAAAAAGGCCGCGTCGATCCAGCTCCGCTGCACGGTGGAGACCGATCCCGTATTGGTGATTGTGTATTCGACATGCATGACCTCTTGACCGGAGAGAATCTCGGCGGGTTGGCCGTTGGTTTGGGCCAATGAGGGCTCGGCGGCGCTCAGGTCGATGGTGCTGATCTCCAAGTTGGGGACCTCGGCCAGAACGACCTCGAAATGCGCGCCATCGCTGGAAATGTTGTTGCCTTCGCTCTGCTCCTCCACATCACGGTAGCAGTTTGTTTTCACAAAGACAAACCAGGAGCCCTGGAGATCAATATCCAAGTCAATGCCAGTGGCGACCGTGTACGATTTTCCAGTACCCAATCCAGTGGTGCGGTCGTGCTCCGCCACCTTCACGTCCTGGACGTCCAGGATGGCATCGGCAGACAGATAGATCTTGTCGGTCCACCTACCTTGTTCCTCGGGCGTGGCACCGCCGAGATTGGCGACGGTGTAGCTGTAGGAAAGGCGCGTGCCGGAGAGGATGGGGGGGGCGGTGTTGATGGCATGGGCGGTGACCACGAGGTCGGGCAGGACGAAGGGCAGAATATCGACTGCTCCGCTAGTCCAGACATTGTTGTCCTCGTTGTCCATTTCGTAGATGTCACCATGGGGTTTGTCGTCGAAGATTCCCATTTCCACATGATCGGTCCAGACTACGAAATGCAGACGTAGCGGAGCGTCTGCGGGGAGTTGAAGGATGGCACGACGGGTGCTTGTTGCATCTGGGGCAAGCTTGCCGGGGGCGGGAAATGCCGCGTTGAATGGTGTTTGGACTGGGAAGGGCGCGTCGGCGCCTTTGATGTAGACCTGGTCCATCCAGGTGCCTTGGCCTTGGGCGCCGGTGTGTCCATTGCCCTGGTTTTGCACGGTCCATTCCAGCGTGATTGGACGGCCCTGCATGCGCTGCTCGGGTGGAGTCACCACGCGAAGCCCCGTGGGGACCAGGTCGGGAAGCACGCTGGGCGGCGCAATCGTGGTCGGTGCGGGAGGATGCACGAAATTGTTGCCCTTGTTGTGCAGAGACGCAGGCCCTTCGTAGATCTCCTCGGCGGTGACGACCACGATGTAGTAGTCGCCAAAGAGATTGATGGGCACCTTCCCGCTAAGCGTCGCGGTGTAGTGCCAGTCCTCGCTGGCGTCGGGCGGATTGGGCATGGCTTGGAGCATTCCCGTATGGAGGCGGGTGCCAAGCTGGAAGTCGGTGATTTCGTTGACATGTCCGCTGCGCGACAGCCAGACCTCGTCGTTCCAGGAATGCTCGTCGGTGACGGTGTACCCTCGGTTCTCCACTCGCCATTGCACGCGCATGTTTTTCCCAGCCTTCAGGAAGGCTGGATCGGTCAGGCAGATGATGGAGTCGGGAGCCACAAGCACGTCCGGAGGTGGTGTTGCCACTACGCGGACTTTGGTCGGCGCGACTCCTACATTGCCTCCGAACCGGCTGCCCCGGCGCCCGTTGTCGGCTACGATCAAGAGAAAGTATTCGCCCGGGGGCAATTGGTTCGAGACGGCATTTCTGGCGACATTATGCTCTAGGCGGTCCTGTTCTCCCGCCGCCAGCGCCTGCTCGTGGAGGTAGCGATTGCCCAGCCAAAAATCACTTGCATCGTAGATTGGGTCGTCTGACAACGCCCAGCCGTCTTCCCAATCGGAGCCTGTCATGGCAAGCGTGCCCACATTCTTGGCAGTCCAACTGGCCACTACTTTCTGGCCGGCGACCACAATGGGCGTTTCCACCACGATGTCGTCGGCCGGGTCGGCTGGTTCCACTTGCGTCGGGTCGTCGTACGAGGAGAGGATCGCCACGAAGGCGTGGTCTTCGAGCAGCAAGGGGACATGGGTGGTGACCGCTTCGCCTCCGTCGTTCGCCGAAACACCCTCGTTGTCATCTTCGCCCTGATGCTCGTGGACGTCATCGGCCACGTCGGTCTTGACGACCAGGTAGTAGTCTCCCTCGGGAAACTCCCAGGGGAGGACCAACTCCCAGGTTTGTGTGTAGCTCTGGCCCGGCTCCAGGTAGGATTGTCTGGGCCGACGGGCCAACCAGGTGGTTTCGCCATAGAGATTGGGTGTGGTGCTGAAGTAGAGGTCATCATGCCACATGGTGCTTCCGGTGCCGGCGGGACCAGTGTTTGTGATCGTCCACTCCGCCGTCAGGTGCAGTTGATTGTCGCGCTTTCGCAGTTGCTGGATGCGCACGAGAGGGACGGTCAAGTTCGGCGTCTGGGGCACGGTGATCTCGAAGGGGGCGGATACCAGAGTGTTGTTGTGCTCCGCCTGGATGGTTGCGCTGTGTTCGAAGAGATCGTCGTCGCTGTCGACCTCAACCACCAGGTAGTAGGTGCCCGTGATCTCGCCAGGCAGTTGCAGTTCGGCTTGCTCCATGTAGAGCATGGGTGTGGCCGGATCATTGGTGCTGGGCAGGTTCAAACCCTCGTGGGTGATTTCCGCAAGCAGCAAGTCCGTTTGATCCAGCACTTCGTCATCAGACAAGTAGATTTTCTCCTTCCACAATCCGGTCGCCGGCCCTGTGCCAGCGTTTTCCACCTGCCAAAATGCAGTGAAAACACTCTTGGCAGGAACGTTGTCTGGTCGAATGATCGCCAGCGGCGTGAGATCTGGGAAGGGACCGAGGGAGGCCACCAGAGGGAGGGGCTGGGAGAGATTGTTGACCAGCAAGTCGTTTTCGTAGACTACGTTCATAACATCGGTTTTGACGAAGGCGTACCATATGTCCGCATCCCCGGGCGGCAGCCGGAAAGAGGTCACAGCGGTGTATTGTCCGCCTCTGGGCAGGGAGGCATCATGGCGCAACGATCCCACCAGCGTGTCCCCGGGATTCCAGATATTGTCGTCGGACAGGTAGACCCGATCCTCCCAATATCCCTCTTCGCCACTGGCCTCGGCACCAGTGCCGTTTGTGTCCTGATTCTGCACAGTCCACTGCACCTGCACCACTTGGCCCGTGTGGACATCCGCATCGTTCTCCGGCTGCAGACGAACCAGGGCGGAGCAGTTCAGGTCGGGATGAGGCGGCAGGGCGATGTCGAACTGGTTGGAGATGCCCAGGTTGTTGCCCTCGCGCCCAGGTTCCGGGATATCGGTTCCGCTATCCGCGTAGATCTTGATCTGCCAACGATCCTCGACGAACTGGGGCAGAGTGATCTCCTTGGTGAGAGTGACCGTGCTGTGGGCGGGAACCGTGTAGTCCAGGTAGAAGTCCAGAAGGTGTGCGTCCACTTGGATCCAGAAGGAAATTTCGCCTGCCTCGAATTCGCCCGTGTAGGTCAGCACTCGTTTTTCATGCACGTTGATTTCTGAGGTGACTACGGTGCCGGGGGCATCGTGTCCGAGGGCCTGGTCGATCGTCCAATGCGGCTGCCCGTTGGCATCGTCGCTGGATGCGAACCCCGCAGGCAAGCCCGGACCGTCGAAGGCAATGGTGGTGACTGTTCCCCTGGTTGCTGCCAGCGGCATGGTCAAATCGTCGATCCAGGCGCCATTCACTCCTGTGGATTCCGAGGAAATGCGGGAGAAGGTCCAGGCCAGAGCGTGTGTGCCTGCCGTGACCGGGATATGTATCTGCACCCAGTTTCCAGCGGTGCCTTCGTGGGTCAGACGTGACTCGGGATGCCTGAAGAAGTCAAGATTCTGTGTTTCCTCGCTGACGGGATTGTACAGCTTGATGAGATCCGCCCAGGCACCCACGGCATCGAGGTCGCCGCTGTTCTGCAGTTGGTAGACCAGCGTGAAAGTCTCCCCGCCTGCCTTGTCCGTAATGGTCTCGATCCAGGGAATACTGAAATCCACCGCCGGCGCTTCGCTCAGCCACAGGCGGTAGACGGCGACGTTGTTGCCCCGCTCCACTTCGGGCACGTCGCTGTGGTAGTTGGTGAAGACTTTCAGGTAGAGGGGCTGGCCTGCCGACCAGTTGTAACGCCATTGTGGCAGAGTCACGGTTTCATCTTGCGTGTAGCTCTCATTCGGTGCCAAATCGTTGGGGCGTGGAAATTCGGCTAGAGTCACGTCATCCACGGAGATGCTGGCAGTCGTGTTCAACGAGACGACGAGCCGATCCCTCCAGGTGTCCTCTCCCGGTGACACGGTGCCCAGGTTCTGGATCGTCCAGGTGACTTGACCGGTGCCTCCGCTATGCCAGGGCGAGGCTTCGCTGCCCAGTTCCAGACTGCCAATAGGTCCGGTGGGATGGGTTACCGCCAAGTCGATCTGGCCAATCTGAATCGCAGTTCCACGGGCGATCACATTGTTGTCTTCACCACCGCCGTTGCCGTCGTCCTCCAGGGTCGCATCATCCGTGTCGATCACCAGGTAGGCGTAGATTTGCTCGTCGTTATTCTGATCTACGACATTTGCGGTGGGAACGGTCGTCTCGACGACATGCTCAGCGTCTGGAGCGAGTCCGTCTTGGATGCTGGAGTAGGTGCTCGCGGCGTAGCTGTTTGGATCGACCCGTGCCTGCTCCCAGGTGTCAAAGTCCGAGAAGAGCACCTCGTTTTTCCAGGATCCAGGAGTGCGTCCCGCGCCCTGATTCAGGATGGTGTACTGAATGTGGATGGGGTTGTCGAGAACCACGGAGCCGTCCGTGGAGAATGCGGTTGGGACAATGTCGCACGCTTGCACGGACAGGATATCCTCGTCGGTAATGGCGGCTGGCTGGAGATGTTCGTTGTTGTCCTCGGCAGTCTCAGGAACTGCATCGCTGTAGTCGGTGATGATTCGTACTTGGTACGCGCCCGTGGGCAAGTCGGCAGGCAGAGTGGCCGTCATGGTGGTTGTGCGATCGTCACCGGGCTCGAGGGCGCTGCCGTTGGCATGCGTGGTCAGCGAGAAGACTTGCCTGTTGTCGTTCACCAGGGCGAGGGAGTCGTGCCAGGTGGGAAGGGCCGGTGTCGCTTCCTGGTTGCGAATGGTCACTTCCACGGAGAAACTCGCACCCCGCGTGGCGGTGAGAGGAAAGTCCACTTCGGTGACAGTCAGGTCCGGGAGCGCGGGCGCACGCAGCGTGATTGCTCTATCGAAATCGTTGTTGTCCTCCAGGGAATACTCTTCGACCTGATCGGACGAATCGGCCGTCACACGCAGGGAGAACGCACCATCCATGCGATTATAGAACGTGCTTTTCACCCGCCGCCAGGTGCTCTCGCCCGGAGCTAGGCGTTCGTCGATGAAGAATTTGAGCACATCGCCCATGCCGCCGTCCATGTCCAGGTGGAACCAGAAAGAGACTTCTCCGGGGCTGCTCAGATTCACTTCGGTCTCCAGCGTGCCCCAGTCGCCTACATCGAGGCCCGTGCCAATGCCCACGGCCGTGTCGCTTTCGTGCCCGGCAAATGCGTCCAAGGTCGTCCAGGGTGCTTCGTTGCCATTTGCGGCCGTGGTGGCCCAATTCGAAAAACCGTTGGCCGCAGGCGGAAGACTGGGGGCAATCGCTTGCTCGAAATCTTCGAGATGGACCGTGCGACTGTCGTCGGTCACCTTCAGATCGTCGAGAAACACCCGATGTGCGCCGCCGTCCTGGGAGCCTCGGCTGTAGTGCCAGCGCAGAATGTGTCGGCCCGCCTCCACTGGCACGGTCACTTGTCGCCAAGCGGCTTGGGCCGTGTTTTGCTGCCAGACGTGAGCCGCGCTGTCGTGCCAGCCGAGGAATTGCTCCTGGGCTTCGTTATGGCGCAGAGTGACCGAGTCGTTCCAGGCATCCCCGACTGGCCCAGTGCCCTGGTTCTTGACTTGGTAGCGTACGACGACCGGGCGGCCCCAGAGGTAGTCGCCTTCGATGGGCGCGCCAATCTGTTCGATCTCGATCTGGGTCACGACCAGGTCGGGTGCCAGCGCGGAGGCGATGGTGAGTGGCTCGCTCGCCAGGTTGTTGGCTGTGTCGAGGTATTCGTCGAAGTAGATGTTGTTCCAGTTGGTGGCTGCCAGGAGGTGCAGGCTGGCGGGATCCTCTGCGAATTGGGGGATGGTCAGCGTGTGCTGCCGATCGACGAAGGCGCCGGGACCAAGCATGGTGGTGTTCGTCTCTGTGCCCATTGCGGTGTCCGCACTGGAGATCCGGGTGTCGGTGGAAAGATAGAACTCGTCAGTCCAAGCCACGGCGGTAGCCAGGGCACCCAGATTGGTGATGCGGTAGGACACGGTCACCTCATCGCCCCAGGCGTAGAAGCCGTTCTGGTCGGGGGACAGGGTGGATATCTCGATCTTGAGGTCCGGATGGGGTGGCGCCAGAATCCGGATGGCACCACCGAACCCGTTCTCGCGGTCGCCCGTGCCCAACTCCGAGTTGTCATTTTCTCCGCCGAGAAAACCACCGCCAGCCTCGCCCTCGTCGACGGCGCTCGGATCCCATGATGGGTCAGGGAAATCCACATCGATCACCACCCAGCGGTCGCCAATGGCTTCCAGAGTGTCGGGGAGAAGAACCGTTTTGGTGCGGGTGATCGAAGCGTCCGGCTGGAGGCCCGTGCCTGCTGCAGGGTCGGGGTTCAAGCCAAAATCATAGGTGTAGGCCGCATGCCTGTCCACATCCGTGGAAAGGCTGACACGGTCTTGGAAATCCGCATTGACGACGGCGGTGCCGATGTTCTTGACCGTGTAGGTCACGGTCATGTTCTCGCCTCTCTCGTAAGCCTGCTTGTCCGTGGCGATGGAGGTGACCACGAGGTTGGGATATTCCGGCGGGGGGATCAGCAGCGAATCATCGGCGATCATTGTGTTGTTGGCTCTGGTCGGCCCGTCTGTGGGACCTTCAACCACCATGGGTGCATTCCACATGGGCACGTCGGCTTCGATCACAACGTACCATGTCCCGGCGATGCCCTCGGGCAAGACAAGGGTCTTCTGGTGTTGCTCGGAGGCTCCTGCCGCCAAGTCGCTTCCCCCCACTTGATCGGGCCACCCACGCCCCAGTTCCCCTTGCGGATCGTCGCTTAGGTACACGAGTTCGTCCCAGCCTTGTCCGTTGGTGCCAGTGCCCACGGTCCCGAGGTTGGTGACGGTCCAGGAGATGTCCACGGTATCGCCGGGTGCGAGGTTCGCACCAGTAGGATGCGGGGTGACCACCACGTTGCTCACCGCCAGATCGGGATAGCTCTTGGCTGTTACCGTCAGGCGGTTGTCGATGGCGACGGCAGCGGTGTTGTCCGCAGCGTCGCTGTCCGGAATAGTCCGGATCACTGGAATCTTGCCCAATGCATAGTAGGTGTCCGCAGCGATTCCTTCAGGCACTTTTCCCTGCTTGGTGACCAGCAGGGATTCGGCGGGGGCCAGGACACGTTCAACCAGTACCCCCAAGTTGACAGCACCCACCGATTCGCTCCGGTAGTAGAACTTGATCTTGGACCCAGAGGCTACGCCATTCACGAGAAGCGTCAGTTCCGAGGTCTGGCCTGGTGCCAGGCCGGAACCGCAGAGAGCAGCCCAAGAAGTGCTGTGGGCGTATGCGTTGGTCAGTTCACTATTCACGTCCCCACCGTCCGCCGCCCAGCTTCGCCCCCCCCAGCCGCCGTCATACTCGAAATCCTCGTGCCAGATGCGGACGTCCCCGCTGTCCGTCATTTCCACGTCGTCAATTCGCAGTTCGGCCATGTCATTGTCATCGATTCCATAGCGGGTGATGAACCAGCGCAGTCGGTAGTTCCCATCGGCTGGGAAAGTCACGGTTTGGAGGTCAGACCAGACGTGGAGGCTAGGTGTGGACCAACTTGTGGTGTTGGAATACATGAATCCACAGCAATTGGAAGCGGTCATGCTGGGCGCAGTGTAGGAACCATTTTCATCGTTGGCTCCAAGGTCCGTTGCATCCCAGGTGTCGTCCGTGGAAAGTGCCAGATCGAGCGGCACGCTTGTATTCCAGATCAGGGGGTTGGGACCGGTGTTGGTCACGCTTGCCGAGATGTTGAACGTATCTCCGGACGCCAGCGCGGAAAGGGGCGCACGGTTGACGGCCGATGCCGTCAGAGAGGTCAACTCCAGGCTGGAGACAGGCACCTCGCGGAGGAACAGGGGGTAGCGGCAGGGATGGTCGCTATTTACTTGCCCCAACAGGCTGATTTCAATGTGATACACCACCTCGGGAATGCCTGCGGGCACCAGCAGGGTACCGGGATTGGCGTCATCGATCAATGTCCCGTCCGGCGCGAACACCCGGCAGGAGAATGTGTAGGTGCGGTTGCGTGCACTGCTGCCGGTGCCGACGACGTAGCTCTGCCTTCCCGCAGAAATCTGAAATGCGCGGGTCGCCGTTCGGTTGCCAGGCAAGGAAAAGGAAAAGAAATCACGATCACCGTCCCGCTCTATCGTCCCGATAACTGCCGTGCCCAGATCCGCTTCGGTCAGGTGGTCTGCAACAGGGATCGATTCGGGCCCATTGACATGATCGTCGTCAGGCTGCACGCTGGCGCGGACCACGTAGCCACCGAGATAGGTTCCGCCTCCGCCCTCGCCCTGTTGGGTGCCCAGTGCTTCGACGCGCAGATAGTGGATGCTAGCTACTCCCGCAGGAACGCGGTAGGAGATGATGCGACTCCCCGAGTGGAGCGCGGTCGTCCCGTCCGAACCCAGCAGCGTGAGAGTGAAATCGGTATC
>JAGLDW010000455.1 GCA_023145395.1 Lentisphaeria bacterium
ACCCCACAAGACTGAGGCGTTACCATCGGGACCGTTCCTCCGATACTGCCGGGCGAGCGTCCGCCACACATTGTTGGGAGTGATACTTTGACAACCTGTAGTCAGGTTCCGACTGCGGTCACGGTGTGGGTGACTTCCTGCGCGGCCTCGGTGGAGCAGCGCTGAGCGCGGATCGCATTGACCTTGGGGTTGCTGAGGTAGGTGAAATGTTCCCGCAAGTAGCTCTCCAGCGTAACCACGGTCGGGCCATAGCCCTTGTGGTAGATGTAGTACTCGAGATTGTGCCCCACTTGGTCGCTGGACTCATAGCGGTCCGCAGGCTCGGGGGCGAGCAACCGCGCAAGGATGATTCGTAGCTCCTCGGGAAGATCCTCTGGGAGCAGGTCCCAGTCGAGCCAGCCATCTTGAGCGTTGGTGAGCGGGTCGCCGTTATCCCGGATGCGTGGATTCTTGGTGGTGAGCAGCTCAAAGAGGAGGAGACCGAGCGAATACATGTCGGAGCGGAAATCGACTGGCTCCCTCCGAGCCTGTTCGGGGGACATGTAGTAGATTTTTCCCACAAGATCTCGCTCGCTAAGAGGAATGACATCGTTGGCGGCCTTTGCGATGCCGAAATCCGTGAGTTTTGGCAGCCCTTCCGTGGTGATCAGGACATTGTTCGGGCAGACGTCCCGGTGCACGATCTTCAGCGGTAGGCCATTCTCGTCGAGGCGGGAGTGTGCGTAGGCGAGTCCGCGGGCGATGCGGCTGGCGATGAAGACAGCGAGTTCGGTGGGTAGCTTGACCTTGGTGGCTGCATGGTAGCCAATGAAGTCCCGAATCGCTAGTCCGTGCACATATTCCATGACAATGTGCAGTCCGAGCTCGCTTTCGGCCAGCTGGTACATTTGCACGATGTTCTCGTGGACCAGTGTGGCGACGAGCTTGCCCTCGCCGATGAACATGTCGATGAATTTCTGGTTTTTCGACAGCTTGGGAAGGAGAGTCTTGATGGCCACGCGTTTCTGGTAGCCAAAGGCACCGTACTGGACGGCCTCGTAGACGGACCCCATTCCCCCCGAGGCGATCTTGCGCACCAAGTCGAACCGGTAGGTGTCCTGGATTTCAATGTGCATAGTGCTTGAGCCTGCCGTGGTTTGCGTTCCATGGATCCGGTGTCTGGCAACGCCTAAGACATAGAGGTGATGGCCATTCCAGTCAAACCCCGTTGCCGCGTGTCCAGTGCACGATCGACTCACAAGTCTAGTGTCTTGTCGTTTCTTTGCAATCGACGGGACCGGGGGAAGACAGCGCTTGCGGGAAACGATCCTCAAAGATGATGGAACCGATGCCCTGTGAATCGGTGGCCGATGCACAATCCCGGCTGGAGTCGCCGGGGGAGGACTACGCCTTGCAAAAAGCCTGGGCTCCCGCACATTGAAGGGTCTGAATCAACTTCCTGTTTTGCAGTCATAGAGCCATCGATACGGAGCATGAGAATGAAACGAGTGAAACTACTTGCCGTGGTCGTCGTATTCGGTTTGTCCTGGGGTGCATTGGCGCAGCGCCCGGCGTTGGCGCCGTTTCGCTATCATGAAGGATTTGAAACGGGTGCATTGACGTTTGAGCGGT
The DNA here is from genome assembly GCA_023145395.1 of Lentisphaeria bacterium. GTDB lineage: Bacteria > Verrucomicrobiota > Lentisphaeria > Oligosphaerales > Lenti-02 > JAGLDW01. The sequence goes on from JAGLDW010000455.1 coordinate 1,612, forward strand.
GGGCCTCCAACGGTGAAGCGGAGGTGGTGTTCAACGGCCCCGTCGAGGAGGAGGCCGCCGAGGGCAAGCGATCCCATAAGTTCGAGATCGTATTGAAAGGTGGATCCTATCACTACTACGGGGTGCGTGTACCGGTCGCTTGCGAGGGCGAACTGGTGTTGCGGGCACGGATCTTGGTGGGAGAGGGGACGACGGCCTCGGTCGGGTTCGGCACGAACGTTCTGTACCCGCCCACGCGGCATTCGGGCTGTTCCTCTTTCGCACGGTTCAAAAAGGCGACGGATGGCTGGCAGAACGTGGAATGCGATCTGGTGGAGCGCGGACGCAGTGGTTGCGATTCCGTGCTGAAAAGACACACCACAAATCTCACCGGCGAGAATGGTGGCGCGGTGTTGGAGTACTGGTCCCTGTTCATCACCGGCAAAGCGGGTGATCGTGCGGTGGTGTATGTGGACGAAGTGGAGATCGAGGGTCGGGTCCCGGACCAGGACGCCTACCGGGAATGGGTGGACACTCGCCTGGTCGCCGCCAAAGCTGCCTTTCTAGTGCGCGTGCAGGGATGGGAGAAGGACCTCGATGCGCTGGCTGGTCAACTGCCTCCCGTGGCAGCCGATTCCGCAGTGGCACCTATGCATGCTTATCTACAAGGGCAGATTGCCGAATGCCGGACGCTGCTCGAGACGCTTCGCAAGCAGGGATATGCCCGGCAGGACAAGGTGGAATCGGTGCTGGGCATGCTGGGCCGCCTCAGGGCCGCGCCCGCCAATCTGCGTGCCATCTCGGCGGCGTTGGCCGAGAATCGCCCCTTTTCGCTGCTGGCGCAGAATCGACCGATTGTCGATAGTCGCGTGGACCCGGCGTTGCCGCCTTTTGGCGGCTCTTTGAACGGAGCATTGAAGATGACGGCCTGCCGCGGCGAGTTCGAATCCGTCACCGCCACGGTGTTCGCTCACAAGAATCTCACGGACTTGCGGGTGACTGTCACGGACTTGGAGGGCATCGCTGGGAAGGTCCCCGCGGACCGGGTGGACATTCGAATGGTCAAATGGTGGTATCAGGGAGCGGGGGGCATTGGCTATTCTCCCAAACGCGTGCTGAAGGCGGAGTTGCTGGTGAAGGACCCCGAATTGGTGCGGGTGGATACGACCAAGAAGGAGAATTCTCTGCGTCACACAGCAACGGATGGCACGGTCTCGTATCGGTTGTGCAGTGGGGACACAAGCGAGAACTTGGCGGGTGTGCGGCCTGTGGATGCGCAGGTTCTTCAGCCTGTGGACGTGCCGGTTGGCTCGGGCCGGGAGTTCTGGATCAACGTGCACGTCCCCGAGACTACCACCGCCGGTGTGTACAAGGGACGCATTCTGTTCGAGACCGGGAAGGCTCGGGCCAGCATGACGCTGCAGGTGACTGTCCCCACCTTCGATCTGGAGAAATCCCCGCTGGTCTACTCGATCTACTACCGCGCGAAATTGAGCGCGGACGGGCAGCCGACGATCACATCCGAGTTGCGGAGTGAGCAGCAGTACCGTGCGGAGATCGCGGATATGCGGGATCACGGCGTGCTCTACCCCACCAACTATCAGTCTGACAAGAATCTATCGCACATTCGTCGCGTGCTGGAAATGCGCCGTGAAGCCGGGATGCCGACCGATGCATTCTACTCTCTCGGGCGGAACACGGGCAGCACGACGGATCCTGGCGAATTGGAGAAACTACGCACGGATGTACGCCGTTGGAAAGAGCTGTGCGGTGAATTTGGCTATCGCGAGGTGTATTTCTACGGCATTGACGAGGCCCGAGGGGATCGTCTCAAAGGTCAGCGCGCGACGTGGGGCGCCGTGCAGGAGGCGGGAGGCAAGACGTTTGTGGCCTGCTACACGAAGACGTTCGAGGCGATGGGCGCGCTGCTGAACTGCGCGGTGCTTGCCCGCGCGCCGAACCTGGACGAAGCCAAGAAATGGCATGGCGTGGGATCGACGATCTTCTGCTATGCGAATCCCCAGGTCGGGCCGGAGACGCCTGCAGTCTTCCGGCGGAACTTTGGACTGGTGCTTTGGAAGTCGGGCTACGATGGCGCCATGGACTATGCCTACCAGCACGGATTCGGCCATGTGTGGAACGATTTTGACAGTCGGAAGTATCGAGATCACAATTTCACCTATCCGACGATGGACGGCGTGGTCGGCACGGTGCAGTGGGAGGGGTTCCGGGAAGGGGTCGACGATGTGCGGTATGTCGCCACGCTGGAGAAGGCGATCACTCGCGCAGGCAGCACTGCGCTATCGCGTCAGGCCCGTGCCTGGCTGGATGCTCTCAATCCGGCGCAGGCGGATCTCGACGATACCCGCGCCACCATGATTTTGTGGATCGAAAAACTCGCCGTCAAGTAGAGCGGGCGCTCAAGGTGGACGATTGCATCGATGTGCTGATTCCCCGCGAACATGGTGGACCACGTTGCCAGAGCCGCCGCGAAAAGGGTTTCGCGGCCAGTGCCAGGTTACCGGTCATCAGTTATCGGTGTTCTTGCGGTGCAGTTTATGTTCTTGTTGGAGTCAACCTGACA
>JAGLDW010000456.1 GCA_023145395.1 Lentisphaeria bacterium
CGCGGATTTTGACTGTGATCCCAAGTACTGCAATTTGTACACGCACACTTGTCAGGACGAGCCTTTCACCGGCAACTGCCGCTCGGACGAGGAATGCCAGGAGGCCTACGGCAACCCGGACTACTATTGTCACCCGCGTCTGGAGACCTGCGTACTGCCGCTCCGCCCTGATGAGTGTTACGACACGCAAGATTGTGGTGATCCCGACCTGGTCTGCAACCCCAAGGACAATACCTGCGTCGAGCGCGGCACGATCTGCAGCACCGACTCGGACTGCAATACCGGCGACGTCTGTCTCAACGGCACCTGCGTCTTCCAGTGCAATTCCACCTGCAGCGTGGACGAAGACTGCACGGGCTACGACGAGATCTGCCGCAACGGCTGTTGCGTTGAGGACGAAAGTTGCTACACGGACTACAATTGCTCTGCCGGAGAGAGCTGCATCAACGGCTGGTGCACGGCCAACACCGCATGCGTCGATGACACCTACGAAGACAACGACTCGGCTGCCAATGCCTACCGTCTAAGCCAGACGGCCAACACCACGGTGGATTACCCTGGACTGTCAGTCTGTTCGGGCGACGAGGATTGGTTTGCCCTTCCCGTGCCCGCGGGACATTCCATCCGGGTGCAGATTTTCTTTTCGGATTCGGCCGGTGATGTGGACATGAAGCTTTATGACAGCCCCACCGGTAGCTACATCGATAGCTCCGGATCCACCAGCGATGGCGAAGAGGTCTACGAACGAGACACGCCGGTGGATACGACCTATTTGGTGGAGGTCTATGGCTTCTCGGGTGCATCCAACACATATGACATGCGGGTGACCATCGAAGAACTCATCGATCCTTGCAACACACCCGATGCATATGAGGAAAACGACAGCTACGACGTGGCGACGGCCGTGACTTGGCCCGGCCTGAATAGCTTGGAGACTCTCGGCGGCTTGGGTGCATGCGCTGGTGACGATGACTGGTTCGTGGTGACACCCACGGCTGGAACACGCATGAGCGTCAGCATTTTGTTTGACGACAGCTTTGGCGATTTGAACATGCAGGTTTTCGATGACCCCCTTTCGGGTGTGCCGGTGGCCGAAGGGACCTCGACTTCCGATGATGAGAACGTAGCCATTTCGGTCAATGTGGAGGCCCCCTATTATATCCGTGTCTTCGGGGCGGGTTCGGACGGCAACACCTATTCTTTGCTGGTGGAACACAGCGAGCAACTTTGTGGCTCGGATGACCAGTTCGAGCCCAACAGCGAAGGCGGTGCCACCCTGATGAGCATGCCGGCTCCGGGGCCGGACGAGTACAACAACCTCTTCCTTTGCTTAGACGACGAGGACTGGTACGCCTTTCCGCTGGAAGTCGGAGACGGCCTGAAAATCGACGTGCTTTTTTCCGATGCTGCCGGCGACATTGAGGCCTATCTTTACGAGCCGGACGGCTCGACGGCCGACTCTTCTGTATCGGGTACGGACAACGAACTGGTGGAGATCAACGCCGCCGAGACGGCGGGCCTGTATGTGCTGAAGATATATCACTTCGGTAGTTCTTCCGGCGTGGCCCAGAGCTACGATCTCAAGGTGACTTACTTCCCGGGTGGTGTGGATCCCAGTTGCCAGGACGATCTCCTCGAGCCCAACGACTGGGTGGCAGAGGCCTCGCCTCTGGGTGACACCATGAGCAACGCCGTGCTTTGCGGCGCCAATGAGGACTATTACGCCTTGGACCTGGCCGCAGGCGAGCGGGTGACCATCACCTGCAATTACGACGACACCGACGGCAAGGATCTGAACTTGGATCTCTTGGATTCCGACGGAACCGCAGTTTTGGTAGAGGCCGGCGGGGTCTATACCTCCACCAACCTGGTGGAGATCAGTTATCGGGCGGAAGAAGCCAAGACTGTCTATCTGTATATGTACATGGTCAACCCGGCACCCGACGACCGGGACGTCTACGATCTGTTGGTGGACCGGGCTTTCGTCGATTGCAGCGACGGCGGCTATGAAGACAACAACACCTGGGAATCGGCCACCGCTTTGAGTGACGGCCACTACACGAACCTGGTGCTTTGCGACACGGATCCGGATGACGACGAGGATTGGTACGCGGTGGCATTGGCCGAGGGGGAACGC
>JAGLDW010000457.1 GCA_023145395.1 Lentisphaeria bacterium
CCCCACATATTCGTACGCCAGCCCTCTTTTGGCGTGTCTCCAGAGAAGTCAAAGAGGGTGTGTCCATATGCGGGGAGGGGGACGGCGAGCGTGCATGCGACCAGTACCAGCCCCAGCAGCTTGGCTCTACGTGAAAGACGTGCCTGAGAAGACATGGACTCACGGTTGATCTGCTTCTTGAACGACGTCATTGTGGGATCCTCTTTGGTAATGGAACAGCCGCCGACTTGGTGCTTCAACCGAGCCGTTCCGAAGGACGGGAGAAGAAGAGGCGCCGGGCGTTGCCGTGGGAAATCCTGGCGCGATCCTCATCCGAAATCTCCGCGCAGTCGAGTTTCATGCTGTTGGCCCGTGTGTAGAGCACGGGAGTATGCGAGCCGAAAAGAAGGCGCTCCGCAGGCATGCTCCCGAGCAGGAGATGCAGTGAGTTCGCGGACTCGCAGAAACTGGTGCCGATACACACGCTAGTCGATTCGGCAACGAGGCGCCGGGCTTCACCAAGGTAGGGACAAAGACAGAGAATGGACAGCTCCGGAAATGCGACCGTGAGGGAGAGCACGTCATCGACCGACACACCAGGAATCTTCATTAGCGGGTATTGGTTGCGCTCGTCCTCCACCCGCATCTGGATCATCAAAACCGACTTGCTGGCGACCAGTTTCCGAGCCAGTTCGTGGACGGACTCATCGGCGAGCGTGTAGCGATGGTAGTTGGGAAGCACGCGGGCCGCGCGGACGCATGCCTGTTCCCCACAGGCCGAGAGACACTCCTCCCAGTTCGAGAGGGTGGGATCGATGACGGGCACGGCGTGCAGCGAATCCATGTCGCGCAGCGCGGTCGCCAGCTCGAGACTGCACACGTGCGGATCCGGAAACAAAGCAGCCTCAAGCGGCCAGACCAGCGCCTGGGCAATGCCTTCTGCCGCAAGGTGCGCGCGGAGCGCCTCCGGGGTATTCTGTTCGAAGCGGGCGAAGGGCCAGCGCCCCAGGCTGCAGTTGACGTCAATTCGCATCGTGTTCTCCTGTGATCACCCCTGGAATCGGCACGAAACCCTGCACTGTTTTCGGACAACTCCGTCGAGCTAGCTCAGTTTCAGAAGGCGGCGGGCATTCCTGGAAAGAATCATTTCTCGCTGGGAATCGGTCATGCGCGCCCCCATCACCCGTCCCAGCTGCACCGCAAAATCGCGCCCGGGGATATCGGAGCCAAAGAGGATGCGTTCCGCGCCAAGATGCTCCAGCGCATACTCCACAATTCCCGAGAAAGCCTGGGATCCTGACGTGTCGATGAACAGGTTTGGGTAGGGGGCGATATCCTGCACACCGCGCATGCCCGCCGCATCCAGGTGGGCGACGATGATTTTCACATCGGGATGCCGGGCGGCCAGATGCGCCATGTCCGACGGATCGGACTCGCCGTTGTATTTCTGCACTGTCTTGTACCAGCAGTGATGCAGGACGGGGATGTCAAGCTCGGCGGCGCGGCGCATGACCGCATCCACGCGTGGATCGCGGGCGTTTGGCCAGACGGCGAGTTTGATCCCCCGGAAGCCCTCGCCCAGCACACACCTGTCGATCTCGTCCACCACCACGTCTGCCGCGAGCCCCGCATTGAGCCGGGCGAATGCCACGATCCGGTCTGGCCACTGGCGTGCAAGCCGAATGGTCAGGTCGTTGATCTGGCGCACTTGGTCAGCTGTCGTCTCGTAGCCGAATCCCAGATTTCCACCCAGACAGACGATGCGCTCGATGTCCAGCGTGTCCGCCAGGCGCAGCGTCTCCGTCATCTGCTCGATCGGGTTCTGCCACTGCGGGTGCGTATGAATGTCGATGATGCCCATGAGTTCTCTCCATGCTCTGTGTGGCGACCAGTTTCGCTTCAACCCGTGCGTCGTCGAAGCTGGCCGCACGCGGCTTGGATTTCCGCTCCCTTGCGCCGCCGCCGCGTCGCTTTCACACCTCGGTCCTGGAGAGACTCCAACGCTTGCGACACGGCTTCCTCACTTGGAGCGGCATGGGGAGTTTCGGTCGGGTTGCAGGGAATGAGATTGATCTTCGCATCCAGCGAAAGTGCGATGTCGGCAAGTTGCCTAAGGTTTTCGGACGAGTCGTTTTCGCCGGCGAAGAGCGCATACTCCAAGGTCACGATACGCCCCGTGCACTCTCGGTACCGGCGGCAGGCGCCCAGCACGTCGTCCAGAGAATGTCGGAATTTTGGTGGTATGAGCTTGGCGCGCCCCGCGTCTGTGGTCGCGTGCAGCGACAGCGCCAGATTCCATGGCCTGCCAAGTTCGGCCAAGTGCAGAATCCCGGGCACGATCCCGCTCGTCGAAATTGTGATGTGCCGCGCCCCGAAGCCGAGCCCCATGCCATCCTGCCGGCAGATCGTCTCCAGCGCGAGGACAAGGTGATTCATGTTCAGCAGTGGCTCGCCCATCCCCATCACGACGATGTTGTCCGGCCTGCTCCCCAGTTCGCGGGTGGCGTGCACCACCTGATCCACGATCTCGCCCACCGACAGGTCCCGGATCAATCCGTCCCGACCGCTCGCGCAGAAGACGCAGCGCACAGGACAGCCGACCTGTGTGCTAATGCACAGAGTGTTGCGGCCGGGGGCGCGGATGAGGACGGTCTCGATGGTTTCACCATCCATCAGCTGGAACAACCACTTCGTCGTGCCGTCCGTCGATTGCTCGACCTTCGTGGCGGCCAATGAGATGGGGAGGAAGGATTCAGCCAACTTTCCGCGCAGTGCCTGGGGCAGGTTCCCCATGCTTTCAAAGTCAATAGCCAGTTTGTCGTAGGCCCAGTTGCCAAGCTGCTTGAGGCGGAAGGCGGGCTGCCCCGTCTCCACAAGCCACTCTTTTAGTTCGCCGGGAGTCAGATCTCGAATGGGACGCAGTCGTTTCATATCAACGCAACTCCCCGCGGTAGATTCGTAGAACAGTAGGCTGGTAGCCCGAATCGACAGACTTGGCGATGCGCACGAACTCCACAAGCCGTGCGCCGCCTGGAAGCCACAGCGTCAGCACCCGATTGCGCTGGGCCGCGTCCACCGCCGCGCTGGCGGTCGTCCAGGACCGAGACGTCAGAATAGGCGGTTTGTCGCCCCCCAGCACGTAGACGACTTCCTTGTCCACAGGTAGGTCGCTCTCCGGATCGTGGATCCGTTGCACTCGTCGCCCAATGTAGAGACATTCCCGCAAGTGGTAGCCCTCCGTCAGACGATACAGCACGTCCTCGGGCAACCCGGGGGTCTCCGGCCGTTTGCGGAAAATTTCCACGGGGACGGGGGACGAAACGAGCGTGTCGTCCGCCATGGCCAAATCGGGCGGAGGCGGGCGGTAGGCCGTGAATGGAACAAATCGGAAGTCCACCTTCCCCGACAACACTTCGCCTCCGAGTCGGTTCTCGCTCTCGGCCCAAGCATCGAATGGGTTCGTGGTGGCGGCCATCAACACCCGAAGCAGAAACACGGCCGTCAGAAACCGAAGCCAGAAGAGACGCGGCTCAAAAGCACGTTGCAGGCAGAAGAATGCAACGGTGCAGATACATAGAACCACGAGGCTGTTCCAACCAAGAATGGAGGAAGGCATGTCCTGAAACACCACCACGCCGGAGGCATGCAGCGCCGCCAGACCCAGGGCTGCGGCTCCCCACCAGAAGGCGATCCTAGTCAGAAAGCGTGGAATGAGGGAGAACATGCGGCCGTGGCGACGCATCAGAATCGAGTAGTGCAGACCCGTCATGACCGCCAAGGGAGGAACGACCACGATCAGCGCGGAGGGAGACGAGTTTGGAATCAGCCACACACCAATTGCCAGAGACATGCAAATTGCCCGCAAGTAGCGAAATAGCCCCGGGACACCCTCCACGGGGAAAAATGCCTGGCAAAATGGAGTCCAGCAGAACAGGGACCACGGAAACAGAGCCAGAAGACAGCCGAAGGGAAACAAGACCAGACGGGTCAAATAGGATGTGTCGCAGCTCGGCATTCCCATGATGCTCACTGCGTTCCAGGGCATGAAAGGTTGGCCGGGCACCTGGTTGAGCCATAGGAAGAGCACGATGATCAAAACACCGAGCGAGACGAAGTGGGCTGGCGCGAGGAGACGCCGACGCCCGCGGACAGGGCGCTTCATGAAGATGAAGGGAACGTAGAAATACACAAGTGCCCGCGCACCGCTTGTGAAGGTGGCGAGAAGCACTAGGAACAACGCCACGGCCCATGCTCGATACCATTGCTTGCGCACCTGCCCAAAATGATACCAGAGGAACCAGCCGCAGGTCAGCAGGAAGGCCAGAACGGTCTCGGGCTGGGCACTGCATCCAACACGGAGAATGCCAAGAGTGCTCAATACCATGGACGAGGCCACGACACCGGCCAGACGCCCCCGGATGCTGTACGCGAACCAGCCCGTCACCAGTGCCATGCCCAGCACCGCCAGAACAGACGGCATCCGCGTCGCCCATTCCACCTGGTGGAAAACACGCATGAAAAGAGAGATGAGCCATGGGTACAAAGGGAAGGCTGGGATCTGCTCCCCATGGACAGTCGTGCGCAGCAGATCCCCGTGTGCGGAGAACTCGCTTGCGATGGTTGCCAGCAACGCTTCACCGGAACGAAGCTGTCTCGTCCCCAGGTTGATCAGGTACAGCAGCGGCCCGATGACTAGCAGCACCTGAAGAGTTCGCGATGTCGGTCGCTCTTCCATATAGGTCCTTTGCGATCATATCTGGATGGATTCATTCGCACATGTCATGGAGAGATGCACAGAGACCCCGAATATAGCCTTGGGCACCCGCCATTTCGCCCCCTGATTTCGTTGCTTCACTCGG
>JAGLDW010000458.1 GCA_023145395.1 Lentisphaeria bacterium
GACACACCTCGAGGTGTGCCCACTCTCGCGCGCCTCCTCAGAAATCAAAATGAACAGCAGCAAAATGGCAAGTTATTTCCGTGCGGACCCTAAGCCAATGACATTGGACGGCGGTCCCCGCTGTGGCTAGGGGAGTTTCAGAGCCAGCTCGTCGGCTAGTTCGCGAATTTTAGCCTGCACTCGCCGCGCATTTTTCGGCCCCATGCGTAGCAAGTGCTTCTGAGGTGCGCTGAGACGCTCGAAGCGCGCGTCGCGGTACACGTAGACTGGGCCGATCCTCGTCAAAGTGGGCAAACGATCGGGGACAGGTGTCGCCAGAAGCACACCGGCCGCTGTGGTCAATGCGCTGCGGAATGGCGCCGTGCCCTGGCATTGCTCTCGGTAGACCGTGTCAAAAAATGGCTCCAAACGCCTATAGGCATCCGCCGCTCCCTTGTCGTCGAGAGAGCAGAAGACATCGGCGATCACGTCATAGCGCGTGTGAGACGCGGAAGCGGGCTGGCATTCGCCCTCCTTCTCCTCCACGGAAAAGGCGTCGGGGGGCTTGAGGAAAGAGATCTGCTCGGCAGGTGAATACTCGTTTGCCACACAGTCGACGGCATACACAAAATGATGAATCAGATGATCATTCTTCAGCCAGAGAACCAGCTCGGGCCGATTGGACAATGCCCCCACAAGCCCGGGCAGAGCCCGCAGCGCAGAGGAAAGATCCCCGAAGGCATGTTTTGGGGACGTGTCCCTGCCGCCGGCCGTCTCGGCCTCCGGCGGCATGGCTGGCGCGGCCGAAACCACTTTCTCCTTCCCGGAGTGCAACGGCGGCAGGGGGGGAGAGGGGAGAAGCTCTGCTGAAGTTTCCGGAGGCTGTGTTTCCCCACTGCCTGCCTCACGTCCGGCATACCAGTAGACGGCAACTCCGACGGCGATGACGATCACCGGAGGGATGGTCCAGAAAAGAAAGGAACTTTTTTGCTGCATGATGCGTATGTCGAACACTCGGGGGGAACCAGTTCCTATTCGGGAAGAGCCGGTCTCACCTTGAGCACTCGCTCCTTTTTGATATGAACGGTTCCGGGTTTCGCACCACGGGGTTTCGACACATGCTTTGCCAAGGTGCATGAGACAGCGGTCATGCCTCCATTTCGCGCTTTGCTATGCCAGGCCGCCACAGCGGCGGCGGCCTCCAGGATGCCACGATCCGGCTGTCCACCCTCGTCTCCACGCAGGAGGACATGACTTCCCGGCATCCCTCGCACGTGGAACCAGTGGTCGTTGGCAGCAGCCAGTTTCAGGCTGAGAATGTCATTGTCAATATCCGTGCGTCCAGCGAGCACAGTCCACCCACCAGGAAGGGTGTACTCCCACGCATCGGCCACCGGCTCCTTGTACTCAGCCACTCGTTTCCCCTACTGCCATTTCTGCCGGACGAAACCTCCCGTTGCGGCGCCGCCATGGGGCAGCAGCGAACGTGGCTTTTGTCCGACCACCAAGTCACCATTCCTCACATATCCCTCGGGACGGTCCTTCAGTTGTTCGATGAGACAGCTGCGCCAGCGCGACAGTTCCTCCCCCTCCGCAGGATCCTGTGCCAGATTGTGGAGTTCCCCGGGATCCTTGCCAAGATGGAAGAGCAGTTCTCGTCCATCGGACGGGTTCCAAGCATACTTCCACACACCATCGGTGAGTCCCTGGTCGTAGCCCGCATGTTCGATGTGAAGGTACGGGCGGACGGGATCGGTTGTCTTGCCCTGCATCAGAGGGAGCAGGCTGCAACCGTCCACCGTCTCGGGAACGGGCACATCCACCATGTCCAGCAACGTGGGCATGATGTCGGCATGCGTGCCCACGGCATCCAGCGCGGCGCCCGTCTGCAACTCATAGCACGCGGGGGCGGAAAGCAGGAACGGGATGCGCGCGGCGCCCTCGAGGGGCTGTCCCTTCGCCCAGCGGTAGTGATCGCCCAGAAGCTCGCCATGGTCGCTGGTGAAGACGATGATTGTGTCGCGCCCGTGCGACAGGCCCGTCACGGGATTGATCACCCGGCGGAGCTGGTCGTCCACATGGCTGATAAGTCCGTAATAGGCGGCGCGCGCCTCCAGCAGTTCCTCGCCGTTCAAATCCATCGAGTGGGCGGACACACCCGCCTTGTCTGGAGGAGGCGGAGCATCCCAGTCTCCGATCAGCCGATCCGGCACGCCGGTGCGCAAATAGCGTTCGTAGTAGAAGGTCGGGGGCTGCAAAGGCGGATGCGCCGCGAGAAAGCTCATGGTCAGAAAGAAGGGGCGCGCCGGATCGCGGCGGCGCAGAAAGTTCAGAGACCGTTCGACGGTCCAGTTGGTGTGATGCAGATAGTCGTCCAGATGCCAGGGGCGCACCGTGCAGTCGTTGTGCATCACCCCTCCGCCAAAAACCTCCCCCGAGTCAGCAGGAGCGTGTTCCTTGAGCCAGATGTAGTAGTCGCTGTTTGGGGGTGACGTGTGAATCTCCATCTCTTCGTAGCCATAGCGTTTGCGCACGGGATGCTGATGCATGGACCGCCCCATCCACGCCGTCTGGTAGCCGTGGTCGCGCAACGCCTGCGGCAAGGTGGGAGCATCCCACTCCACGCTGCCTTGGTATCCCACCATGCCGTGGGTCTGCGGAAGCTGGCCGCTCAGAATCGAACGGCGCGCTGAAATGCATGTGGGGCAGGCCGAGTAGAAGCGCCGAAAGCGGACTCCATTCCGCGCGATGGCATCCATGTTCGGAGTCTGTAGGACAGGGTGGCCTTCCACCCCAAGGCAGTCGCCGCGATGCTGTTCGGTCACGATCAGAAGAATGTTCGGAGGTTCCATGGCAAGGTCTCCCTTACTAGTCGGCACAGAAAGTTCTCCACAAATCTACACAGACAACAGGGAAACACCACACGGTTCCGTATCCGCCTCGTTTTGGCTAGGTGACAGCTCGGACTTGAGGCCGCAAAACGCCCATTAACGCTTTGCCCAGCGACAGTTGACCACGTATAGTACGCGCCCCTGATTTCGATGCCGGATCGTGTCTCGTCATAGTTTTTGGCGAGATCGGAGGTGGCCTTCCTCCGCGGCAAAACACTCAAACGCCCAGGAAATGCTTGGGGTGCGGGCTCAAGGCACTGGAGCCAGCACCTAGCCTAAAAAGAGATGGCGCAAAGCATTTCCGAGACCACCGCAAAGGAGCGGAACATGGAAAAGATCAAGATCACAGACCTACTCGAAGCCGGCGTGCATTTCGGCCACCAGACCAAGCGCTGGAATCCGAAGATGAAGCCCTACATCTACGGCCGACGCAACGGCATCACCATCTTCGACCTCACGATCACCATGCGCCAGCTCGCGGAAGCCTGCGCATTCCTGCGCGACACAGTGGCGGGCGGCGGACGTATCCTTTTTGTCGGAGCAAAACGACAGGCCCAGGAGACGGTTCGCGAAGTCGCCGAGGAATGCGGCATGTTCTATATGTGCGACCGTTGGCTCGGCGGCACACTCACCAACCACACCATCGTTCTTAGTCGTGTCGCACGGATGAAGAAGTTGCAGACCATGGAGACGACGGGCGAGATCAATGCCCTGCCCAAGAAGGAAATCGCAAGCCTGCGACGCGAACGCACGAAACTCGAACGCACGCTCGGCGGCATCGCCGAAATGCGCAAACTCCCAGCCGCTCTTGTCGTCATCGACATCGGCCGTGAGGATATCGCCGTCAAGGAAGCCAACAAGCTTGGCATCCCTGTAGTCGGGCTGACGGACTCCAATTCCAACCCCGATCCCATCGAATATGTGATTCCTGGTAACGACGACGCTCTGCGCTCGCTCAAGGTCATCATCGGCGCACTCACCGCAGCCGTAAAGGAAGGCCTCGGCCTAGCCGGAAAGGACGTTGAGGTCAAGCCCAAAGCCGAGGCCAAGCCGGAAGCCAAGCCGGAAG
>JAGLDW010000459.1 GCA_023145395.1 Lentisphaeria bacterium
TGTGTCGGTTCCTCCTGCTTCGGTCGTGATCAGGCCAGATGTTGGCGTCACCGTGATCGAGGCAACATCGTTGTCGGTGTTGGTGACGGAGACGTCATCGACGTCGTCAGCGCCGAGATCGTTGTAGTCACTGTCGGCACTTGTCGGATCGCCGGTGACAATCGTGTAGGCGATGTTGCCGTCGACGATCGTGTCATCGATACCAGCGACGGTGACGGTCTGTGGCGTGTCCCAGTTGGCGTCGGTAAACGTCAGCGCCGCGGGAAGGGCTGCACCTTCGGTCAGATCGTCGCTCAAGATGCTGAGCGTGACATTGGCCGTCGGCTGCGAATCGAGCACCACGGTGAACGTATCCGTTCCAAGTGCCTCGGTCGTCGTCAGGCCAGAGGTTGGGGTGACAGTAATGCCGAAGGATGATGAGCAAACCTCTCCGCCGGAGACCGAGGGAGCTGGTGAGGCACCGTCCATCCCCACAGTCCACCCCGAGGAGGGGGGAGTGGCACCAGAAGCGGCATCGTAGTGACCAGGCCAATGGGCAGCCATCGCCGATCCGCCAGCCGCTCGTCGCAAAGTACATCTGATAGACAGGCCCCTGGTACACGGGTTTGCCGATCGCATCCATGTGCGAGAAAACGTATGTCCCATTTGCATCTGCAGTCCCTGCACCACTCACAATGACGTCTTCATAGCACTGCGCAAGCGCGACCAAGCCCGTCGCCGCAATAATCACCGTCGTGACCAGCAGAATCCCCGCCAGCTTCCAATTCATCCTCCGCATTCCAGCCTCCTCCAATACAACACTCAAGCCTTTGGGACGTGGTGTGGACCGTGGAACACGGTCCTACAGCAGTTGGCTGATGCTTTGTGATAGGCCGACAGCTGCCACGCCTCCCGTTTCATTTTCTTCGGTCGGCTCTTCGGCAGCTCGGCTAGAAGATGATGCTTCTCTAGAGCGTTGCCACGAATCGCTCGTGGCGATTCGCAACCTTTGTCGGAGCCACCAGCACTCTAGCACACGGGGGGGGGAGGTCAAATCAGTTGGAATAGGAGGTAGTAGTCCAATTTTGTGCGGTTGTATACACTCGCTCATTGCCGGTCACCCCAACTTGAAGACTTGGCCCAACTCGAAGAGTTGGCAAACATCCTGATGGGTGAACAAACACGTGATGGACGTCAGCGACGAAAACCGCTCGGCGTTTGTGGGGAGACGTCTTGACAGTTGGCGGTGTGGAACCTAGCCACCCCCACCCAGCCTCCTCCCATCGGCAACTCATCACAGATGAGTTCCTTGAGGGGGAGGAGAAAAGCTGAAGTGCCAGCGCGCGCTGAGAACTTTGAGGATTCGAAGGTTCCCTCTGTGGTCTCCGCGACCTCGGCGGTGGAGGCAGTTGTTTTGGCGGTGAGAGGGGCTGTTAGGAATGAGCCGAACAGTGCGCAACAGCGACTATCGCTTCGAGATGCTCACGCGG
>JAGLDW010000046.1 GCA_023145395.1 Lentisphaeria bacterium
ATGGTCAGACGCAAGGCACGAGGAGAGCGCAGGCCCTAAATCTCGGCCAGCAATTCTCCGATCTCTTCGAGGTCGAACGTGTGGCGGCTCGAGCAGAACCGGCACGAAACGACCACAGGCTCCCTTTTCTCCACCATGTCGCGCAGTTCCGTTGCACCAGCTACGGCGAGAACATCGCGCATGCGTTCATGTGTGCACTGGCACTGGAAGCGCGGAGACGGGGAGGCCGCTAGGCGAAGGGGCTCCAGAGTGTCGGTGTTGCCGGCGAGCGCCCTCGCGATCAGCTCGAGATGATTGTCGTTCCGCGGCGGGGCGCTGAGAAGCGCACGCACCTCGCTCGAACCCAGCCGCCCCCTCACGATGTCGAATCGTTCCGGATCGCAGCCGGGGAGAGCCTGCACCATCAATCCCTGGCAAAGCGCCACCGGCGCCTCCGGGTCCTGTCGAAAGCCAACCATCACGACCATGCCGGTCTCGGTCTGGTCGCTCACGCACAGGAAATAGGCGAAGTCTTCGACAACATCCAATAATGCCGCCTCGCATGTGCCAGTATTCAACGTGCATCCGTCCGCATCCCCCTTCACCACTGTGACACGCCCCCCGCTTCCGTATACGCTCTCCTCGCCATCCACACAGGACAGCATCTCCGGATTTGCCACGAATCCTCGTATCTGACAGTCCGCATCGACGACAACCATTACGGTCTTTGCCGCGCCTTCATACTCCCAGCGCAATGTGTAGGTCTCCCCAGGCCCAAGAAGAGGCGCCGCAAGGACGCCAGCGCCCAACGCCCGGCAAAGCAGATGGGCGGAAAGAGGATCGCACCCGTGCCTCAGCACCGCCGTGTTGACGGTCTCCGTGCATACGGCGTAGGAAAGGCGGGTGTCCTCCGACTCGAGAATACCGCGATACAGAAAATCTTTTTGTCCGTTCATGGTGTGCCTATTCGTGCCGAAGCGCCTCGATGGGGTCCAGGTTCGCCGCACGCATGGCGGGATAGATTCCGAAAATGATCCCCACACCCATGCTGATGCTCATGGACAGAATGAGGCTGAAGGCGCTCACCACTGTGGGCATGCCGGCAAACCGCGTGATCAGCCATGGGATGAGGATCCCGATGCCAATGCCGACCGCCCCGCCCGTCATGGAGAGAACCACAGTCTCGATCAGGAATTGCGCGATGATCTGGCGTTGCTTGGCGCCGATGGCTCGTCGAATGCCGATCTCCCGCGTGCGCTCGGTCACAGAGGCCAGCATGATATTCATGATCCCAATGCCCCCCACCAGCAGGCTGATTCCCGCGATGGAGCCCAGAACGATGTTGAAGGTGCGCTTGGTGGCCTCCGCCTGACGCAAAAGGGCCAGCGGCACACTGAGGCGATAGTCCTTGTTCTTGTGGAATTTCTCCAGCATACGCTCGATCGCGGCCGCCGTGCTCTCCACATCCTCCAAACGCCCCACTTCGACAATGATCTGATGAAGCTCCACCCACTCGCGAATACGTGTCCCGGACTTTCGTTGGGAGAACATGTCGCCGAAGCGCTCCTTCGCCACATTAAGCGGAATATAGGCGTCGATCTGATGATCGGGGGTCTGCATGGCGCCCTCCGAGGAAAAATCGCTGCGCACAATGCCAGCCACTTCGAAATACTCGCCGCCAAGACGCATTTTCTGTCCCACAACGGTATTGGCGACCAGTAGCCTGCGGGCGCCGTACTCCGTCAGCACCGCCACATTGCTCCGTGTCTCCAGGTCCTTCATCGTAAGCGCCCGGCCGGCGACAAGGGGGCGTTGCACAAGCTCAAACCAAGCGGGGGTTGTGCCGAGCACGCGCAAATCCAATGAATGGGTGCCGACTCGTCCCTGCTTGTGGATGATTTTCACAGGCGCCGTGCATTTCACAGTTGGAAAACTTTCGGAAATCCGGAATTCATCGGCGTAGAGCAGGCCGTACACACTCATGCGGACACGCACGTTCGCCGCCCTCTGCTCCTCCACCGGTTTCATGCCGGTGATAATGATGTTGTGGCTGCCCAGCTTGCGGATCTGCGCCAGCGCCTCGCGACTCGCACCCTCGCCCACCGCCAGCATGGCGATCACGCTGCCGACGCCAAAGACAACGCCCAGCATGGTCAACAGCGAGCGAAGCTTGTGGAGCAGAAGGTTCTTGACCCCAAGCTGGATGTCACGTAGCAACCGACTTGTCTTCATGGACTATCGACCCTCGGTGCAGATGATGCCCCCTGGACGGGACCAGAGTTCTCGTATGAGCGCAACTTGAGAGTGCGCTCCGCGTAGGTGCGTTGGGCCCCAGTGCGCCCTGTCTTTCGGATGCCCTGGTGCACCGGGGCCCGGCGCACCTACTTCCTTGCGGGATTCGCAGTAGTTGCGCGTCGTCGGCCTCAAGCGCGTGAGCTCTGGGAACGTGCAGACACTTCTACTCCCCCATTCTCTGTTTGTCCAGAAGCAAGATCAAAGCTGATGGAAAACTGGTCACTCAATTCATCTGGTTCCGCCTGAACCAGCCTGAGCATGATTCGAGGAGATCTGACTCTCAAAACAAAACTCAAAATGTGAGTGATGAGAGTCCCGCTACGGTGCGAGTTCGTTGGTGAGGCAGATTTTCTGAAGGACGCCGGCGCTGCCTCGGGGGAACGCGATGGTCACGGTGTGGCGGCCGGAGGAGAGCTGGGGCATCTTCCGGTCGGCGGCGAGAACAAGCTCGAGCCAGTTGTAGTTGACGGACTTGCCGACGCGCAGGATTCCCTCCGACCTGCCATCGATGCTGATTTTCAGCTCGGTGGCTGCCTTGGGCGCTTTGGCGCGCGCCAGCAGCCGGTACAGATCCGCATGGGGAACTTCGAACTCGAACGACGCGACGCCGGGCGCTCCATCGGACGAGACGATGGCCTTCCAGCCCTGCTGGATCTTGTCGTCAATGAGTTTCAGGCCACCGGTCAACTCCGCCTCGGGCGCCGCGACCGTCGGGTAGACATAGGCGCTGCGCCGGGGTGTTTGCACGGGCACAATCGTCACGTCGTCCAAGTACATCAGCACGTCTTTCTGCTCCACTTTCGAGACCGTGCTCACGGCGATGTAGAGAGCGTCGTAGTCCGCGGGCACCGTGAAGTCGGTCTGCAGCAGCTGCCACGTTCCCTGGCGGGACAGATCGTACTGGTTTGTGTGGAAGCCCTGTCCCGACACGCCCCGCGAGCGCATGGTGATCCTCGGCTTGGGTCCGGGCACACCTTCGGCGATCTTGTCCACTCGCAGCCACAGTTGCAGGCGGTAGGTCTTTCCCTTTTCGAGCCAAGTGATCTCCCACGGAGGTCCGCATGAGTAACGGGTGACAAAGTACTCGTTCTGCCCCTTGATACTGCCGGAGGCTTTTGCCGACGCCCTGCCCGAGTGCGCGACGTCCGTGCTGCGCGACAGTTCCAGCGTACCACGCACCACCCAGCCTTTGGTGTGCTCCTCGAAACCCGGGTTGGGCACCAACGCGGGAATAGCGCGCCGAGCGGGGTTGAGAGCCGCCGCGACTCTCGTCTCGTAGATCTTGTTCAACGGTGGTCCGGGCAAACGCGAGATTTCGTGCATGGCCATCGGCGCCGAGCATATGGGCAAGCTGTAGAGGAGACTGGCGCCCGCGCCTCGCTGCTGGAAGCTGATCAATCCATTCACAAATGCCGTGCGCAGGACCTCGGCGAGACGTGCATCCTTTGCGTGGTTGGCGGCGAATCCCAGTCCGTTGGCCATGATGAGAGTGAGGATGGGGCTCACGCCAGTCTCTGGACAACTTGTATAGCGAAACGCGCCTTCGGACGGCTCGTACAGAAAGTCCACCTGGTACCTCGCGATCCTGACGATGCGCTCGGCCACCTCGCTGTCGCCCGTGGCCAGATAGAAGTACTTCAGCGCTGTCATCAGAACACCGGCCATGAACCCCGCCTCGCCATAGTGTTTTTCCTCGCACCGGCAATGTCCCCCGCCGAGCTTGTGGATCCGCAGGCCGTGCTTCTCGTCCCCCGTCTTCTGGACTTCCTCGTACATCAGGCGCATGCCGTTGAGATAGTACTCATCGTCGGTTGCGAAGTAG
>JAGLDW010000460.1 GCA_023145395.1 Lentisphaeria bacterium
GGCCGCAGCGATCTGTTTATTCTTGCGCGAGCCCTTAGGCCCATCTTGATCACCCCCCACGGGGGATTTCGCTACTCACCGTAGAATTATCAGAGGTTACAGGAGTGCACTCCGCTAGGCGTGGGTACTGATAGATGCTGCGCGAATGCGCTCGATCATGGCCAAAGATAGCACTGGACATTGCTTCCGTGGGTACTTAACATATTGCTCATGCACCTTCGAGTTTCGACCGTCCGCCGCCAGGGCCAAATCTACCGTTACGCGCAACTCGTTCAAAGCGTGCGCGATACTCGCGGCAAATCGACGACGCGGGTCATCAAGCATCTAGGCAAGCTCCCCGAGCCCATCATAAATGCCTTCCGCATCGCGTTGCAGGCCGCTCGTGACGGCGACAGTATCGTGCTGCAATCCGAAGTCGCCGAGTTGCTCTCGGGCTCGACCCTGGCAAACCGGCGATACCTCGACTTGGCTGTCCTGATCGATTGCTGGAACCAATGGAGGCTTTCGGACCTCATCAACGATCTTGCTGGCGATCAAGGCACATCGTTGTCCCTTGCAGAGGTCGTTCTCCCGCTGGTGCTACAGCGGTGTAGCGCTCCAGGTTCGAAGCTTGGAGCCACCCGCTGGGTGCCCACAACAGCTTTGCCCGAGGTGCTCGGCTTCGACGTCGCGGCCTTCCACAACAGCCGCGTTCATCGCGTGCTTGAAAAGCTGTACAGCGTGACCAGCAGTCTCCAGCAGCGGCTGAGCCAGCTCTGCTCCGACCAGGACGGCGCCAGCGGCGTGATGTTCATGGACGTCACCGACACCTACTTCGAGGGCATCGGTTCCCCCATGGCCGAGCAGACGCGCACCAAGACCGAGATGCCCCACAAGCGCTGTCTCGGCATCGTCCTGCTGGCTGAAGAGCATGGCTATCCGCTGCGTTGGAAAGTTGTCGGCGGCAAGACCAAGGACTGGCACGCGATGGGGGGGATGCTCGACGACATCGGCGAGGTCGAGTGGCTGCAACAGCGACCGGTGGTCTTCGACCGCGCGATGGGCAACCAGAAGAACGTCGCCGCGTTGAAGGGCAGAGGGTTGCACTTTCTGACGGCCGCTCATGTCACGGCCATCGAGTCGTACACCAAGGCCCTTCCCTTTTCAGCAGTCGCCAACGTCGGGATCGAAGGCACCGACGAGTCCTATGAGAAGGACATCGAGGGCGTCGCCCAGGCAGCGCGAAGCGCCGGGTTCGAGCAGGTCAACCCGCGTCTGTTTGCCCTCGAGCTCGGCGTCACGGTGCCGGCATCGGAGCAGGAGGCGGCGGAGCAGGACCCTTCGGAACGACGCCGTCGCGGGCGCCCCGTCCTGGTGGCCAAACACTTGAAGCAGGCCCATGAAATCCAAAGGCGGATGAAGGCCGACAAGAGCCTCAGCCAGAAGGACGTGGCGTCATCTTTGGGCATGACCCCGACCCACTTGGGCAACCAACTGGCTTTGCTCCGGCTGGCTCCGGCGGTTCAAGAGCGAGTTCTTCAGTTGGATGAACGCTTCCCCTTTGGTGAAAAGTATCTGCGGTCTCTGCTGACCCTGACACCCGACGAGCAACTGGCCGCTGTCGACGAGAAGCTCGCCGCCCATCTGTCGGCATTGTCTGAACCCGCGACGCCGACAGACGACGATGAGCCCATCGGCCTGCTGCGCCTCGTGGCCTACTTCAACCCCCAGCTCTTCGTCGACGTTCGTCGTCGCACGGCCGAGCACTGCGAGAAGCTGCAGCGCCACGTCGAGGCATTCAACGCCGACCTCGCCGCGGCCAAGCGAAGCCGCAGCTATGACTCCACCCATCGCAAGTTTGTTCGTGAGGTCGAGAGGCTCAAATACCTCGACACCTTCGACATCGAGTTGACCCCGATCACGCTCACTTCCAAGACCGGCCGCCACATCGCTTCTTTCCAGGGGAGCATCACTCGCAAGGAAGATGTTTGGGAACGCCGCCGCCGCTACGATGGCTTCGTCTTGCTGCTCGGCCACCCCGAGCTGCCGCAGTCGGCCAGGGAGTTGGTGAGCTTCTATCGAATCAAGGACACCGTCGAAAAGGACTTCCAGACGATCAAGGGCGTCATCAAGCTGCGGCCCATCTACAGCTACACCGACCCCAAGGTCCAGGCCCACGTCACCCTCTGTATGCTGGCGCTCCTGGTGCAGCGCACCCTCGAGCACAGGCTTCGCACCGCCGGGCTTCCTCTGACGGCCCCGGCCTGCATCGACGTATTGAAGACCTGCCACCTCAACCAGCGCCGCGCCGACGACGAGCCCCTGTACGACATCACCCAGCTCGATGCTGCACAACAGCAAGTCCTGGCCGCCCTTGGTCTCGAGCAGCTCGCCGACGACGAGCACCTGCGCGCCCGCATCACTCCCCGCTGTCTGGCGCCGTCAGCGTCCCCGGAGCGGAAGCAGGGCCGGCGATCGCGCCGCCGCCGCTCCCAATAAAGTTTCGCAAATCGGCCTCAAATCAAGCTTTTCGTACCCACAGGTGATCTGTATCTCAATGTAATGATTGCATTTTGCTGATCATGTGGTCAAGATGGGCTTAGGAGGCTGGTGGCGGATCACCGAGACATCGCAGGGGGTGGAGGACTGCGTCGACGCCTTCATCGAGAAGAAGCTGGAGGTTGATGTTTCTTCTCCATCCGGCGACAATTGTTGTGTGGTCGCGTGTCAATGGTGGTGTGTGGCTTGCAGTCTAATCGGTAGAAACTTAACCGGTAGAAACCAACCCAAAGGGGGGTCCCGGTGCTCGCTCGCTCTTCTCTTCTCTTCTC
>JAGLDW010000461.1 GCA_023145395.1 Lentisphaeria bacterium
TCTTCCGAGAGATCAAGAAGTCTGAAATAGCGAAGAGGGGTCCGGGGAGTGCATGCACGCCCCGGCGGGGTCTGGGGCAGCGCCCCGATTCGTGTTCATTCGTGTCCATTTGTGGTTCTGTTTCCCTTGGGGACTGCGGAGTGCGCAGGGCACAACCGCCAAGTTGCCAAGAAAGCCAAGGGAGACGGGGACTGCGAATCAGAGCATGCGGCGCAGGAAGGGCTCGGCCAGTTCCCAGACCAGCATATGGTCTGCGGGATGCTGAGCGTAGTCGAAGTTCTCGGACACACCCAGGCCGTCGTAGACGGCGCCTACTACCGAAACGATGGTGTCGCGGTCTGCGGGAGTGATCAGAGGATCGCATTCCCCAGACTGCAACTGGAGGGGACACGGGGCGAGCAGGGAGTAGATCTCGGGCACGTCGCCGTACTGTAGAATTCCGGGCAAGTACTGAATTGCGCAGGAACTCAGCTTGAGCGAGCGCTCGCGAAAGGTGTTCATCGCACCTGAAGAGACGCAAGCGCGGAGGCGCGGCTCGAACACGGCCAGCCACATGGTGGTGCGTCCTCCGTACGAGTTGCCGATGCAGGCAATGCGTCCGGACTCCACTTCTGGACGTGCGGACAACACATCGAAGGCAGCACGCCCATCCTCGATATGCAGATCCAGCACATTCAGCCCGTACATGCCAGACGCCATTTGAATGACGTTGCAGCGGTCCCGCCCCCCAACCGGGCCCAAATGCCCATCACGTCCTGCCCATCCCCACCACGCCGGAGCAAGCACCACATAGCCCGCACGCACGGCCTGTAGGGCATAGGCTCGACACACATTCGCGGGATCGTCCATCCCGCGGACTCCGCAGACGGAATCCATCCCGTACTTGGCGTGTCCGTGCAGCACGATGACGCCCGGGCGGGGGGCATCCCCCTCCCGCAGATCGGCGGGAACAAGCAGATAGGCTACGGCGGTGGATATCTCGTTGACGCGATAGCGCAGAAGGATTCGACGATGATCCGATTCCTGCCACTCCTCCACGACCTCGATCTCAAGCTCGACGCGAGGAGGAACGATACCGCGCAGCGATTCCACCGCAGCCCGGAAATCACGCTGCCACTCGCCAGCGGGACGAGACCCGTCCCAGACCAGCTTCGGAGGATGCAGATCCCCCTGGCGACTCACAACATCAAGAAAGCTTTCCGAAGGGTGTGGCATAAGAGAAAACTCCTCTCCCTCTATACGCCGCCGCCTGACAGCTTCTGCTGGAGCGCGGTCTGGAACTCGAGCAGATCGTCCTCCGTGGGCTGGGACGAATCCTTGCCGGGGTTCAGACCGAGGCGACCTTGGTTGTCAACATACCAATCGGCTTTCGCGCCAGAGGCGAACTCCACGTCTCCGCTTATCGCCGCCCCGGGGCGCACCAGTTTGCTGACCGAGATCTTCGTGCCGCCTGCCTCTGGCTCGGCCGCCTTGCTCAGATCCACATCCTCGGGTTTTACTTCTTCAACCACCTTGTCATGCTTCTTCCAGTCCACCTCCAAGTCGGCTGCGAGCAGTCGCAGGTCCAGATAGGTCATGCGGACTCCGCACTCGTCGGCCAGTGCCTTCTGCACGTCGGACAGGGACATTCCCTCGTCCAGCTTGCGTGCGATAAACAGATCTCTGTCTTCGTTGGTCATGATGTTGTTTCCCTTCGAGCTTCTCTCAATTCGTGATAGGCAGACTGGCGGCCGCAGACGCCTGTCCGTGTCGCTTTTCGCGTTCATCGGGCTCGAAGAAGTTCACGGTCTCCGCCACCTCGGGGAACTCGGCTGCAAGCACCTCGCGCGCTCCAGCTAGAATCAACTGTCCACCCTCGCCACTCATCACGCGCCCCAACACCTCGATGTGTCGCAGGGGATGGTAGAAATCCGCAAAATGCGCGACGCTGTAGCCAAAGTAGGTTCCGATGGTCTGATAGATTTTCCGGGCGCGCTCGTCCCCATCCGCCAGCAACTGCTGCACGCGCTTGAGACGCAGCGGCAGGGCGCCTTCGTCGATATCCGGCATCTCGATGCCTGCCTCGGGGATCAGGCGCCCAACGGCCTGCTGCGAGAAATAGTTGGCGCCGACTCCGCTGTCGCGGCTCCATTCATCGACGACCGCCGCGGGGTTGAAGTCAACCGGCACGAATGCAAGCTCGTTCATCCAACCTTTGATCCTCCGATTTTCGTCCACGTAGCCTCCCGCGAGAGAGGAGCCCATGGCCAGACCAAGCACCGGCCCTTCGCCCAAGCTAATCGCGCCGGCCAAGGCAGTGACATCCCCGTCGTTCTCCAAACGCAAAGGCACCCCCCACGCCTCCTGAATACGCAGAAAGATCGGGGCGACTTCCGCCTCGAAACGCTCACGCGAAGTGATACCCCGGAAGAGCGATGCAACGCGCACGCGCCCATTGACGTACACGCCTGCGCTGCTGCCGCCAATCCCCTCAATCCTGGCCTCGGGGTCGATCTTCCGAATCTCGGTCTCGGCGATCTTGAGCACCTCCATGATCTTGTCGAAATGCCAGGCCGTGTCCGTCTCGGGCTTGGGATCCCAGATGTACTCTTCGCTAAGAATGGGCGTTCCGTCCTGCCTCAATGCCAGCGCGCCATCCTTGCAGACTGCGACTTTGCGGTCACTCGCGCCCAAGTCGAAACCAATGCGCCAGCCAGCCCAGTCGAGAACCAGTTCGCTGCCATCGCCATCGCTAGCCTCGGGCGCATCCCCATAGGAGCAAGACGCAAACGCCATCTCCTGGCCGTACACTTGATCCCCCCACAACTCGGCGTCGAAGGCGCGGGCACCCGTGTCGGAGTAGCAGGCAGATAGATAGCGCGCGATGGCAAGGGGGCCACCCACAGTCACCTTCCAACCACCCCACTGCCAAATCAAGAATTTCAGCAAACGCTCCA
>JAGLDW010000462.1 GCA_023145395.1 Lentisphaeria bacterium
GTTGTCGATATCGGAAAGGAGCAAACGAGCGCTGTCTGTGCAGACCGGATTCTGGAGACGCTTCGCCAGTTCACTGAGAACCCGGACACGGAAGTCGTTTTCTCCATTGCCGGCGGTAGAAAGACTATGTCTGCGCTTGGTGCTCTCTGCATGACTCTGCTTGGGCGGGAGTGTGACAGCCTCTGCCACGTCCTTGTGGATCCCCCCTTCGACAACCCAACGCTGAGACCCAAGTTCTACTACCCGGACCCAGACGTCGGGCACCATGTTCTGCCCGATGGCACAAGAGTCTCTTCGACAAGCGCCCACATTCGGTTGTGCTCCATACCGTTTGTCCGCACACGCAATCTCTTCCTCAGCGAGCGGAACCGCCTGCCGGGCACCTTCACCCGTCTGGTCGCCGACGCCAATCGGGCAGTGGAGGAAACGGCACCCCTCGCCATCAGCTTGGATCCCAACGAATGCACCCTCGCGGTGGGTTCCCAAAAGCTGTCGCTATCACCGTCCGTATTCGCCATGCTTTGGTTCCTGGCGGAGAGACGGAAAAAGAGCCTTCCAGATCTTTGTGGCATGGCACAACTGGCCTGTGCCTTCGAGGAATTCTGCGGGACTATCGATTTGGACCGTATGCCAGAATGTATGCACCATCAGTGTTTCAAGAACTGGCATGATTCCGAGAATTGCTCGAAGCTCGTCTCGCTCACCAGAAAAGCTGTTGTTGCTGCAAATCTCCCCGCCTCCGAGACCGCCCTCCTTCACCCCACCCGCAAGCGCGGGGTCTATGGCCTGGGACTGGGAAGCGCCCAGATCGCCATTCTATAGAATTGAATTCAAGAATGTCGTCAGCTCTCCATGCGGGAGCGACAGTGACGGCGAAATGGAGACCATTGCATGAAGCACACACGGAACATCTGCATTCTGACGGTCGGCACCGGCACGAGGGGGCCAACCAGCCAGTTGGAGGCGGGGCTTGCCCACGCCATCGTCCATCACGCCGCCGACTTGAGCGTTCTGGTTCCCAGTTCCTCCGAGGAATCGCTCCTTATGGCGGAGGAGGTGGCGGAGCGTTGCGAGAAATCCCGGGTGGAAACAGCAGCGAACTGTTTCACGGATCCAGATGATTTGGTCCGCTCGCGCCGGGAGTTTCGCCGTCTTCTGCGGAGTCTGCACCTGCGTTTTCCCAACGCAAGGCTTGAAGTGAACCCAACCAGCGGCACCAAGCAGATGACCGCCGGTGCAGTCCTGGCCACTATGGATGTGGGTATGGCATCGCTGTCCTTCATCTCCGGCCCCCGGCAGGATGGAGTCGTCATCACCGGGCAGGAGCGACTAGTCACAGTGGATGGGCGCAGCATGCTGGCCTACCGCGCCGCCAAGGATGCCATGATGCTGATGCGCGGCGGCTCCTTTGGCGCGGCGGTTCTCCTGCTCGAGCCTTACGAGGATGTGCTGCCCGTTTGCTCCGCCACGGCCTCGTGTCTACAGCAGTGGCAGCGTTTTGCCTATCGGGACGCCCTTCGTTTGGCTGGGCGACATGCGGTTCTGGCTCCGATGCGTGGAACGCTTGACCGGATGGCCAACGCCAGACCATTTTCTCTGGATAGCGCAGCCGACATGATGGCGTTTGTGGACCGTGAACTCTCCTACGGGCACGCCGAGGAGGCATTGGCGACTCTCTACCGACTAGTCGAACATCTGGCCAAACACGCCCTCGCCAAACTTGGACTCGATCCGGAGAATCCAAGCCTCGCCGACATCGAGCGCCACCTCTCCCCGCCAAAGCCCCTCGCGGACCGGCTGAAGCATCAAGCAGCGCATGGCGGACGCCTAACCATCGGCCTGGCTGTCGCGCTCGAATTGATTGGCACCACAGGCTCCTCTCTGGACGTGGCCTTCCGTCAGGACAAACGCATCTGGGAGCTGCTGCAGCTGCGCCAGCGCACCCGCTACGGGCACGGCAATGAGTTCGTGGATCTCGCCGATGTGCAGGAACTCGCCAAGCGCATTGTCACCG
>JAGLDW010000463.1 GCA_023145395.1 Lentisphaeria bacterium
TCAGGCAAAGATTCGCCAGGTTCTTCCTAGTCTGAGTCCCGCGTTCACGCGGAAGTGGAAGTGAAGCTTTAGCGAGCGTCCCCCGACTTCCTTCCAGAGCGGTGAGGCCCCGTAATCCGTGGACGTCTAGTGGCTCGGGACCTCCGGGACCGAGGGCGATCAAGGCCCAAGTGCTCCTTGTCCCCCAGGAGTCTCCACCATGCGAAGACCAGTAGCCACGTGTCTGACTATCTTCTCACTGGCCATCGGGAGTGCTCTCGTGGACTGCTGCACGCGCGCGAAACTCGGCTGGGCTGCAGCCATAGTGGCGATGGAACGCGCGGTGGAGATGGCTGATATCGTAGAACCCCCAGTTCTTGGCGATGGCCCGCAGCGACTGGCGCCGCCGCCGCACATCCTCGCCCGCCCCCGCCAGACGGGCCCGCAGGGCGAATTGGCCAAAGGACACCCCAAAGGCGCGTCGGAACAGGTCGCAAAACCGTCGTTTGCCCAGTCCGCATGCGACAGCGGCCTCGTCGATGCGAACGGGCTCGCGCCAACCTCCACGCAGTAGATCCAGCGCTGGTTTCACTCGTTCGAGCGCATCCCCTCCTTCGCCTTCTCCATCCGTCGTGCCCGTGGCGAAGGGGAGCAGCAGTCGATGCAGAGCCAGCCAGTTCGCAGCAGACGTGCGCGCGCCCAGTTCCCCCTCGCGATTGCGGAACTCCTCTCCGATCTGGCGAATATCCCCGGCGGATAGCGCAAGTGCGGATCGCGGGCGCAGATGGGGAGGCAGAAGAAATGGCGCCGTCCACGGAATCGACGCAAATGGCACCGCCGCACCGAGTGCGTCCAGAAGAACAGTGCAGAGAACGATTTCCGTTCTTTCCAATGGTTCCCCAGCATGTGCCTCCCAGCATGCCGTGAACCAGACTTCCCCTGGAAGTGCCTCGAAAAAGTGCTCTTGGTACACGATTCGCATGCGTCCACTGAGTACAAGTCCTACGTGAATGGCATAGTGTAGGTCGGGATGTTGATTGTATGGAGCCGGCCCAGAGTAGGAGTGGACATTCACTTGGAGAGGGCGCCCAAGCGACAGGCCAAAGTCGTATGGTGTTGGTTCAAGAAATCGGTTCATTGCCTGAATATACATCATTTGCGCGTGTATTTACACCCTCTTCCCCCATTGCCCGTGCCGCTCCGCGCCTCTACATTCCATACATAGAGCGCAGGATCGTCGGTTGGACGGCAGGCGCGATGTGCACGACAAGGGAACGGCGCGGAAACTGGCAAACAGGAGATGTGGGATGGACAAGATTCGAGTTGGCGTGGTGGGTTGTGGTGGAATGGCCCGCGGGCATGCGAATCGCTTCAGCAAGATCTTTGACGAGATCGAGGTGACTTCGACCTGCGACATCATCCGGGAACGGGCGCAGAACGTGGCCGATGTCCTCCCTGGCGATGTGTTTGTGACGGAGGATTGGAAGGAGATGTACGACAAGGTGGACGCTGTGCTGCTGGTGCTGCCGCACCAACTGCACTACCAGGCCACCCTCGACTTCCTCAACCAGGGCAAGCATGTGCTGGTCGAGAAGCCCATGGCCAACAGCGAGCAGGAATGCCTCGAGATGATCGAGTGCGCGAAGAAGAACGACCGTGTGCTCATGGTCGCCTACTGCATGCGCTTCCACCCGCTGATGCTCAAACTCAAGGAACTACTCGACAGCAAGGCCTATGGCGAGTGCTTTCAGTTGTCCATCTGGACGGAGCAGCTCACCCGCTACCCCGAGGACCATTGGGCCAGCAGCGCGGAGACGCTGGGCGGCGGCCAGCTCTTCAGTCATGGCTGCCACTACATCGACCTCATGCTCTGGTTCATGGGCAAACCTGTGCGCGGCACGCATTTCGGCACCAATTTCGGCACGCCGTGGATGGAGCGCGAGGGCACGAGCAACGTCACCATCGAGTTCGAGAATGGCGCCATGGGCTACCACATGGGCACTTGGGGAGCTCGCGGCTCGCGTTTGCGCTACAGCTTCCATGCCCACTGCACGGAGGGCATGCTCGAAGTCGATCTTCGCAAAGGCATGTTGATTCTGCACTCCAAGGACGCATTGCACGAGCCCGGCGTGACCAAGAACGAGCTTGACGAAGCGGTCATCATGGAGGCGGCCAGCGCCAAACCAACGGAAGAGGAGATGATCCACTTCATCGACTGTATCAAGACGGGCAAGAAACCGGAAACCGATCCGGTTCAGAGCCTCGAGGGTCTGCAGGTGATCTGGAGCCTTTACGACGCCGAGGACGAAAGGAAGCTTGCCGATCTGTCCAGTCAGGGCTTTGGCACTCTGGATCTCTAGCATGAGTTATTCAGGCTAGAACTTTACAAAGGCGTTTGAGGTTTGCGTTTCGGAGACTGCTGGCACCTTCCTCCCAGGGAGTGCCAGCAGTTATCCGAGAGCGCCAATCTCTCGCTCCACGGGGATAAACCCCGTGGCGGTGTATCACAGTTCAATTGGGACGACCAAGACTCGGTCGAGGATGCAGGGACATGCAGGAACGGGAACGATCACCCCACATCGTCTGGCTCATGGCCGACCAGTTGCGGTGGGACGCGCTGGGCTTCACTGGCAATGACATCGTGCGGACTCCGCATCTCGACCGGCTCGCGAAGTCCGGCGTGGTGTTCGATAACATGTTCGTTCAGTCTCCGGTGTGCGTCAGTAGCCGGGCGTGCATGCTGACAAGCCGATATCTGCGCAACCTCAACATGGCAAACTCCTGCCCCCTTCTCGATCCCCGGGAGGTGACCATCCAGGAGTGCCTGCAGCGTCGGGGATATCGAACGGGGCTCTTCGGCAAACTGCACCTGACACCGCAGTTGTTCACGCGCGACAATCTGAACTCCACACGTCCAATCACCGATGCCACGCCTTTCCTGGAGGCTGCGGGAATCCCCCCGATTCCCTCTGATCCATGCAAACGGAACTACGGTTTTCAGCATACCGTCGGCTTTGAGGACATTCTCTGGGGCGAGTATCTGGACTGGCTGGTCGAACGCCACCCCGACGTTGCCACGCCCATGCTGCAGGATGCGCCATCCGACCAGGAATGGACGCGTGCGGACTTTCAGAAAGCATTTGTCACTTCGCAGTTTCCTGGTGGATCTCTGGGTGATGTGGGCTGTATGCGCATTCCGGCTGCATGTCACCCCTCCCGTTTCATTGCGGAGTCCGCAGCCGAGTACTTCGAGACTCATCATGCGGAGGCGCCTTGCTTTATGCACGTGTCCTTCGTCGATCCGCACCACCCCTGGGATCCTCCCGCCGAGGTCGCAGCGAACTATCCGCCGGAAGACATGCCTCTGCCAAAACACCTCGAATGTCCGTTGCGCTGGCCACCCATGCTCAGCGACCGCGCGGCGAACTTTTCGGATGTGACACACGACATGATGCGCACGACCAAAGCGAACTACTACGCGATGATCGAGACGTTCGACATGGCGGTGGGACATCTGATTCACCGTATCGAGGCGGCCGGAGAACTGGACAACACCGTCTTTGTGTTCGTGGCGGACCACGGCGAGCTGCTGGGGGATTTTGGGCTGTTCCGAAAAGGCAGCTATCACTTCGACAGTATGATCCGCACTCCCTGCTTTATCAGTGCGCCGGGGCAAATTCCCGGTGGCAGGCGCATCCCCGAACTGGTGGAGTCGGTGGACATCACTCCCACGCTTCTGGGTCTGGCGAATATGCCCGTCCACGAGGGTATGCAGGGAATCAACATGGCCGACGACTTGCGGCAGGGGGGAAGCGTTGGGCGCGAGTACACCTACACGGACATGTTCACGACGCCAAATGGGCCGTACGTGAGTTGCCAGACCCTCAGAACCCGGGACGCAAAACTCAATTTCTATCCCGAAGACAACGTGGGAATGCTCTTTGACCTGAGCGCGGACCCGGACGAGTGCCATGATCTTTGGGATGATCCCACACACCGCGAACTGCGCATGCAGATGACCGGCCTCATGCTCCATGCCCAGTACGAGCACCGCTCCCCGCTCCCCCGCGTCATCAGCCAGTTCTAAGACTCGGTTGAGTGGATGGTTATTGCTCGGCGAGTTCGAACAGTGCATGGCGGGCTGCCGCGAGCGCCTGTGGATCGCGGTTGTACTCGGTCATGCTGACAACCAGTCGGTCAAAGATGCCCATGGCCGCTTTCCGACCGTGTTTTTCCGCGACGGCCGCGAGCAGGTCGTAGTCCTCGCTGCCGTCCCGGATGGTCTCCAGGCGGATGGAGGAGGCCAGTCTGTCGTCCGCGAGCGGATAGACCAGCAACCCGTCTCCGCTCATGCGCGCCACGCAGGGCAGTTTCCAGTCCACGAGATAGGGTTCGCGCCAGTCCGCGATGGGCCCGCTTTTCCAGTAGTTGACATGCCAGTAGAGGAGCCCGTCGGATTCGTAGCCGTACGTCATCCAACCGAGCAGCCGCCCCTCGATGGCGGGGTAGTCGATGGCCGCGAAGTTCGCATAGGGATGCTTGGGGCCGCAGCACACGTACCACCACACCTGCTTGCCGACCGTGCGCAGCCGCCGAGCCAATGCCAAGTCGTACTTCGGTGTCAACGGACAGTACCAGTCCATGTGGTCTTCGTAGTCCAGCGGGACTTTCGCGCGCTTGCCGAATATGTAGGTCGCTGTTGTGAACGTGCGGATTTCGGGAAACTCGCGCTTGAGCGCCCCGCAGATCGAGCGAATGATCTCGTCGTAGTCCTCGCGCCGCTCATCGAAACCGTAGAAGTAGGCGCGGTCGGAGAGGCCGTGTTTGCGGAGTTCGCGAACCACGGGGCGGACGCGCTCGAGAAAATCCTCCACAAATCCCTCGCCATACGCGTCCTTGCCTAAGCGGCAGATCCACAGTGGATCGTTCTTGGGCCGCGGCACGATGTTGAGAATGTTGAACGCGTTGAGCCCGCGTTTCCTGGCGTGGAGCAGATCCTGGATACGGGGTGGATCGTAGCGGGAAATATCGTCGGGGTTGAGGCGATGATCGAGCATGATGTCGAGGCTTCGCCGGCGCAACGTCTCCCCGAGGTGCCCATAGGTGTTCCGCGTGAATCCGTCCATGATGCAGAATGCCGTCTTCATCCGCGGGGTCCGCGGCAGCGTGAACTGACGCACGCGAATATTCACCTCCACCACGAGTGTGGGGGCGTTCTCGGGTGTCAGTGTGATGCGTGCCCGGTAGATGCCTGGCACCGCCTCTCGGCGGGCGTGCACGTCGAGCCAGAACGCCTGCGTGCGTCCCTCGGTCACATCAATCGGCCGTGCGGGCAGAAGCGGGTCCGGAAACCAGCCCGTTTTCGCGCCAAAAGCCGGATGTCCCCCCGATTCCCCGAGACGGACGTAGCCGACCACAAGAGGTGTGATCGTGATTGCCTCCGTAGCCTGTCCGGTTGCGTCCGTCACTACGCCAGCGGCGATCCGCAGGTTGCGCAGTGGCGCGGAGTCCGCAGGCTTCAGCAGGATCTGCGCGCCTTCATGTTCGCCACGCGCGAGTTCGAGGCGAATGCGCGCTTCTGCGGACTCCGCAGGGGGCAGGGCATCGGGCAGCACTTTCTCCAAGCCTGTCGCTGTCCAGAGCGCGCAACCGGATGTGACCGGGTTGACCGGGATGGAAGGGATGGCGAGGAGATCTTCGAAGGTGGTCGTCTCTCCCTTGGCATCCTCCGCGGAGATCGCGAGAAGGACTTGGCTGACGTTTCCTGGCAGTGTCACCGCGCAATCGACAGCCGTCCCGTCGCCCGTCGCCTCGCCGAAGATTGTTCCCTGTTCGTCGCGAACCAAGGCCCGCCAGTGCGCCTTTCCCGTGAGTTGGGCTTTGAGGCGGGCTGCATCACGCCTGCGCGGAAAATCGCGCTGCAGGCTGATTTCGGTCACGTGCAGCCCTCCGCGCGCCAGGAACACGTTGTCTACCCAGGCCGTGCCCGTGCAACGGCGCAGGAACACATACACCTCGATCCTCTTCACCGGTTTCTGTGGCCAGAAGACCTCGGCAGTGTACGTCCAGCCATGGGTGCCGCGCCGCCAGGTGGCGGTTCTGTTCCACCAAGGAGTGTCGTCCTCGTAGAATATGTCAAGGTAGATTGCGTAGTCGCCGCCACCCGAGACGTTCTGGCACTTGCTCCATCCTCCGATGACAATGGGACGGATGTCCGGCTTGTCGTACTCCAGGATCTGCACCAGACCCGCGCCGCCATTTGGGCCGCTGGAGACCAGCTTGACGGTGCTTGCACCAGAACGCTTCTCCGCAGGATCCAGCACAGGGGCGCCCACATACACACCCCAGCCACTTGGGATTGTGCCCGGCACTCCCTCCAGGCGCCCATTCTTCAACTCCCCGGTTGCGACATGCGTCGCGCAGGCAACCAGGAGAGCCGCAGTCATTCTGTGCATGGGTTACTTGTCCTTTGGGGCTTCCTTGAACAAGTCGCTGGCTAGGATGCGGTCGATGTTCTTTGCCATATCGCTCTTTGGATCGATCTTCCTGGCCTCCAGGAGTAGGTCTTTGGCCTTTGGTTTGTCCCCCATGCTGTGCACGGCATTGGATTTAAAAAACACAACCGTCTGCTTCAGCTCGGTATCGAGGCCCTCAAGAGCGAGAACCTCATCGCATTTTTGCAGCGCCTCCTGTCCTTTTCCGGACCGTAGCGCGCCAATGACCAGCGGAAGGAGTTTCTGGGCCATGTAAGATGCCTTCAGACCCGCCTTTCCGTCAGCATCCAGCCTCAAAATTTCATCCACGTATCCCAACTTTTCCGGAGACTCAATGCTCATCTTCTTGCAGATCTGGTCTAGAAGCTTGGCTTTCTCGATCCCCTGCACCGTCGGGAGCTTCTTTCTGAGCTTCTGTACATCTTCATAGTCCTGGGCCATTTTTTCGAGTGCGGCCAGATATTTTTCCGGCCCACCGGGCTCGTATCCTGTCTTGGCGATGGGCTTGCCCTCGGCGGTGGTGAGGTACACGCTCGGATAACCCTTGATCTGGAACTCGGTTCGCAGCTTCTCGTTCTGCGCCTGCAACTCCTCGGACTGTCCGGATTTGTCCCGGGGATAGTCCGCTAGCATTAGCACGAATTTCTCCTTGGCACCCTTGAGAAAAGCGGGCTGCGAGAAGACTTCCTTGTCGAGTTTGACGCACCAGCCGCACCAGTCCGAACCGCTGAAATCGACTAGAATAAGCTTGTTCTCCTTTGCCGCGGTCTTCTTGGCTTGCGCCCAGTCCGTCGGCCAGCCCTCGCCTGAGAATCCGGTTGTGCCGGCTAGCATGACGCCAGCGGTGAGAAGGGCGATGAAGGTGTGTCTCATGGTTTTTCTCCTGGGTGCTGTGGTTGTCGTACGATTCTTCAAAAATGGATCTGCCGAGCAGAATGTCTGTCTACTATGACACGACTAATCCCAAAAAGCTTCGAACTTTTGCCGGATGCACGTCGATTGCGCGAGACTGGGTGACGTCTATAGTCATGCAGAACAGCACGCAACAACCAGGAGCACCCGTCCATGAAACGCTCTCAAGTCAACGACATCATTCGCCAGGCTGACGCTTTTCTGAAACGCCTTCGTTTCGAGTTGCCTCCCTTTGCGCGCTGGACTGCGGAGGATTGGCGTGCCAAGGGGCCCGAGGCCGCCGAGATCGTCGAAAACCAACTCGGCTGGGACATCACCGATTTCGGTTCTGGCAACTTCGAGAAGGTGGGACTGTTCCTCTTCACGCTGCGCAACGGCGCCGTCGAAAACCTGAAGACCGGATGCGGAAAGGTCTACGCGGAGAAGGCCATGATTGTTCTGCCAGAGCAAGTCACGCCCATGCACTTCCACTGGAACAAGATGGAGGATATCATCAACCGCGGAGGCGGCACGCTTGCCATCGAACTCCACAATGCCGCACCCGACGAGACGCTGGCCGACACGGACGTGGTCGTGAGCATGGACGGCGTGCGCCGGACCGTGCCCGCCGGCACGATCGTCGAATTGGCGCCGGGGGAGAGCATCACTCTCGAGACGTATATGTACCATGCCTTCTGGGCTGTTGGCGAACCCACGCTTGTGGGCGAGGTATCCACTGTCAACGACGATGCTGCCGACAATCGCTTTCTGGTGCCTGTCGGCCGGTTTCCCACCATCGAGGAGGACGAACTTCCGCTCCGTCTTCTCGTTGGCGACTATGAGTCCTACTACCAAGGCTAGCATCTCTCCGCAGATGCATGCTCCACCTGACCCCAACGACCTCGCGTCGTTGGTGGACCAGATTGCGTCTTCCCGCAGTTGCGCGCGCTTACGGACCCCAACGACCTCGTGTCGTTGGTGAACCAGATTGCGTCTTCCCGCAGTTGCGCGCGCTTACGGCCCCCTAACGACCTCGTTTGCCTTTCTCGCAATTGCGCGCGCTTACGGACCCCAACGACCTCGTGTCGTTGGTGAACCAGATTGCCTTTCTCGCAACTCCCTCCCCTCTCCCCCCCGCAGC
>JAGLDW010000464.1 GCA_023145395.1 Lentisphaeria bacterium
AGGCCGCTGGGGGCCTTCCCCGAAAGTCCATGACGGCTCGGCGAGGACTTCCTTCCTGCTCCAACGGCACAAGGCCGCTGGGGGCCTCCGAACCGCCGGGCAGCTCTCCGCTAGGCCTTGGCTCCAGCGGAGCAAGCAAAACCGTTGAGGATCTCCGAGCGCACTGCGTTTGTATTTGGAGTGCTCTCCGGTACTTTTGAGACACCGCTCGGAGCGGAATGCGACGCTGATCAAATTCATCCTTTTTCATTGCTGGAGAGAGACCATGAAACGTGCGGTTGTGGGTGGCCATATCTGTCTGGACATCATCCCCGATATCGACCATCCCATCGAACTGATCCCCGGTCGCTTGTTCGAGGTGGGCGCACCCACCATCGCCACGGGCGGAGCGGTGTCGAACACGGGCGGGGCGTTGCACATCCTCGGTATTCCCACCACGCTGATGGGCAAGGTGGGGGACGATTCCTTTGGCAGGTCCGTGCTCGATGTGCTGGCGGCGCGCGACTCCGCGCTGGCTGCAGGCATGGTTGTGGTGCCTGGCGTGACGACTTCCTACACGGTGGTGGTGAGCATCCCCGGCACCGACCGCATGTTCCTGCACTGCCCCGGCGCGAACGAGAGCTTTGTCGCGGCCGATCTCGACAGCGACGGGCTCGAGGGCGCAGCGCTCTTCCATTTCGGCTATCCCGCCTTCATGGCCGCCACCTACGCCAACGACGGAGACGAACTCGTCGCCATGTACAAGAAGGTGAAATCGTTTGGCTTGACTACCTCGCTGGACATGGGCATGCCCGATCCGAGTGGTGCCGCCGGAAAGGTGGACTGGCGTCGGGTCCTGGAGAGGGCGCTGCCGCTCATCGATATCTTCATGCCCAGCGCGGACGAGTTGCTCTATGCGCTCGAACCCAGGCGCTTCGGCGAGGGCGATGGACTCTCCCCCACCGAGTTGGCGCCGCTTGCGCAGACGCTGCTGGATCTGGGTTCGGCTGTCGTATCGATCAAGATGGGATCACGCGGCATGTATCTGCGCACGGGCACGGAGGCGCGTATCGCGGCGATGGGCGCCGCCGCGCCGGCCAATGCGAGTGCCTGGGCCAACCGGGAGCTTTGGTTTCCCGTCTACCAGGAGGACCAGTTCGCCGGCGCCACCGGCGCGGGAGACACCACCATCGCCGGATTTCTGGCTGCGCTGCTGCAAGGCGAAGGCGTGGAAGACTGCGGACGCATGGCCAACGCGGTCGGGTCCTGCAATGTGGAAGCGCCGGATGCTCTCGGAGGCCTGCGCTCCTGGAAGGATACCAAGGCACGTCTCGCGGCAGGCTGGCAACATCCCCCCTTCGAGCTGGATGACGAAGGCTGGACTTGCGACCCCACTGGCCTCTGGCACGGCCCGGCCGATGGAGCCGCGCATGGTTGACCGACAGCATTTGCGCTGCGGAGGCGCTGCCTTCACACCCCGCCGGGGAGCACCGGTGTTCCCCGGACCCCACGTCAAAGTTGCCGGACACGCGCTGGACGAAGCGTCCAGCTCTCTGTGCCCGGCAACGGTGCCCGCCGCTGGCGCGACTAGCGATGCACCGCTCGTTCTCGGGAGGGGATATGACCCGTTGAACTCTGCATGGCGAATGGTGACGGATCGGAATACTGGAGACGGTAGATGAACATTCGGGAATTTGGCGCGGTTGGCGATGGGCGCCAGGACGACACGCAGGCGATTCAGGATGCAGTGCAGCGCGGCGAGGGCCTGCTTCGCTTCCCTCTGGGTACGTATCGCATCATCCGTCCGATCGCGATCGACCTCGATATTTGGGGGCGGCTGGCGCTCAGTGGCGAACGAGGCCTGGCCAAAATTGTCATGGCCGGCCCGGGTCCGGCCTTTCTCATTCGCGGAAGCCATGAGGGCACGGCGTCTCCCGAGTCCATCACGCCCGAGGTGCTTGATGTCCAGCGTTTCCCCACCATCGACGGGATCGAGATCCAGGGCGCTCATCCGGAGGCGGACGGCATTCGCCTGGAGGGGCTTTGGCAACCTCACTTGACCAGTGTCTACGTGCACGACTGTCGTCATGGCATCCATGTGACCGGGCGCAACCGCAATCTGCTCATCTCCCACTGCCATATCCACAACAACAGTGGTGCAGGCGTGTTCTACGACCGGCTCAACCTGCATCAGAGCAACATTGTGGGCAGTCATATCAGCTACAACAAGCGCGGCGGCATCCGGGTGGTGGAAAGCGAGATCCGCAATTTCCAGATCACCGGAAACGACATCGAGTACAACTTCGACCCCGAGGCGAGCGAATCGGCCGATATCTGGATCGACACGCTCAGCTCAAGCATTCGCGAGGGCACCATCAGCAGCAACACCATCCAGGCGCTGCCAAGCCCGGGGGGGGTGAATGTGCTCTTTCGCGGTCGTGGTGGCACCGTGCGCCACAAGGCGGGCCTGTGGACGATCAGCGGCAACCTGATCACCAACCAGATGAACAACATCCGGCTTGAACACACGCGGGGTGTGACCATCACCGGGAATGCCTTCGGATCAGCGCGGGAGCACGCGCTTGTGCTGGAGCACTGCGACTCCATCGTCGCCGGAAGCAATTCCTTCGATCACAACGAGGACTATCGTGTGCCCATGGGCGGTGGCGCGTTCCTGCGGGATTGCACAGGCTGCAACATCTCGGGTTCCTTGTTCACCCTCGGCCAGGCGGCACCCCCGTTTTCTCGCGCGGTAGTGGAACTGCATGGCTGCGCGGAGGTCAATATGACAGGCTGTCAGATTCTTGATCCCGCGCCGGCCGGTCTGCTGCTCGCCGACAGCCGGAACTGCCTAGTGTCTGGCTGCATGATTCTCGATCGGCGCGAACCTCCGAAAATGACCGATGCCGTGCTCGTCGAAGGTGGATCGGGGCATGTGTTCTCAGGCAACAACGTGAGCATCCTCCAGTGTCCTGTCCCATAAATAGCGTACATATGACGAGTGGGATTGTGGTGGTTCTGGGGTGCTGGTCCGAACGAGGCGATGCCGTAGCATCGTCGGTTTGGGCCGGTGCCCCAGAAATACCGGAAGACCCTCGCCGCCCAGCGGTTGCACCCCTTCCGGCACTGGCCCACTCCCGCAACCGGGGGACGTAGCTTCGGCTACGCCCACCCGATTCCAGGAGGACTCCAGTACTCAGAATGGGCACAATCATATGCACGCTATTTGTGGGACAGGACACCAATGAGCAAATTCAGACATCGACACAGTGCTCCTCGTCAGCGCAAACGACCAGCAGCGCCGCCGCCATCGGATTTGCCCCCGAAACCCGAGCTGCTGGCGCCTGCAGGCACATTGGATGCCGGTATTGCCGCCATCGACCATGGTGCGGACGCGGTCTACTTCGGGCTCTCCCGCTTCAACGCTCGCGAGCGCGGCCGCAACCTGACGCTGGAGCAGGGCGGACAGCTCGTGGAGCACGCCCACGCCAATGGCGCCAAGGCCTATGTGACGCTCAACACGCTGATCAAGGAATCCGAACTGGCGGATATGGCCTGCCTGCTGGGCGAACTGCTGCTGTTCGCACCCGACGCCGTGATTGTGCAGGATCTGGGCGTGCTGCGCATGCTCCGGCGGCACTTTCCCGAACTTCCCGTTCACGCCTCTACGCAAATGGGCATCCACAACAGCGCTGGAGTCGAGGTGGTTGCCGGGCTGGGCGTGCAGCGTGTGATTCTACAGCGGCAGGTCACTTTCGACGAGATTCGCGCGGTGCAGTCGAAGGTGCAGACCGAGCTGGAGGTGTTTGTGCATGGGGCGCTGTGCTGCTCCCGCAGTGGCGCCTGCCTGCTTTCCTCGTGGCTGGGTGGCTGGAGTGGAAACCGCGGCAAGTGCAAGCAGCCGTGCCGTCGTCGCTTCCACTCGTCCGAGGGGAACGGTTTCTTTCTCTCCACCAACGACCTGTGCCTGCTCGACAGTGTGCCGGAACTGCGTCGAATGGGGGTCGCTTCCCTAAAGATCGAAGGCCGCTTGCGAGGCGTGGACTACGTGACGAGCGCGGTGCGCGCATACCGCATGATGCTGGATGCCGAACCAGGAATGGAGAAAACTCGGATCAAGGAGGCGCGTCGAGCACTGTCCGAATCGCTCGGGCGCAAGTGGTCGCGCGGCTTCCGGACCGAGGGGGATTTCGACCACGTGGTGCAGCACACGAGTCTCGGCGGCTCCGGTCTGCTCCTGGGTCGCGTGGGCAAGCAGACGTCGGACGGATTCGACATCGTGCTTTCCCGTCCTCTGGCGCGGGGCGACCGCATTCGCGTGCAACCGGAGTCTGGCGACGAGGGGCCGAGCTTGGAGGTGCAGCATCTGCTGTCTCAAGGACGTCCGGCCAAGCGTGTGCCAGGGGGCAAGACTGCCACGATAGGGACGGACCTGGACATCCCCGCCAACGGATACGTGTTCAAGACAGCGAATCGCCAGCCGGACATGAGCGTGCGCTTGGCGAAGCTGCCTCCGCCAACGCCTGCGCTACCCCTCGCCATCCGAGTCCATGCCGACTGCCTGGAAGTGTCCGTGTCGGGCCTAGGGATCCCTCCCTGGCGCGAG
>JAGLDW010000465.1 GCA_023145395.1 Lentisphaeria bacterium
CTGCGGCACATTTCTGCCATATTTCTTGAGTACTCCGCCGTCACTGACAGTCATGGGGCGGGGAGACGACTACACTGCTCTCGATCCCACAGCCGAAACGAATCCGGCGAGGGAGAGCGTGAACAGTGGCCAGTGACGTGAACGAGCTGCCTGATAGGCAGCGATTTTCCCAGTCGAACGGGAGATCGGCAATCATCGAGTACGCAATGGCTCGTGTCTCACACGGAACCCATACTATAGCCTGCCAAGCACCCACTGTCGCCTTCTACCACAACCACGCGAGCGTACCCGCGAGCTGTCCCCGTCGGCACGGCTTCAAACGCGGTCTTCTCGAGTCAAGAGCTGGCGACAGAGCAGGTGGTTGCGCGCAACATGGAACGCACTCTTGCGCGCGGTTCCCTTGGCGGAGCAGACCACATTGCCACGGCGGTCGAGACTACAGGCCCATTCCCCGCCAGTCGAAGGAACAAAATGCGCAATCGCGTACTCATGGACTTGCCAGTAGGCGTCAAGAAACGACTCTCTACCGCTGACGGCGTGTGCGAGCAGCAGTCCATAGAGCGCCTCGGCATGCTGCCACCAGATCTTGCTGTCGGCAAGCAACGCCACACCCGTGGGAATCGGGGCACCGTCGATGTCGATATCGTTGTGGATTCCCCCGAACTCGCTATCCCAGCCATGTTCGAATCCCCACTCGATGAGCGACACGCCCGTGTCGACGAGACTCTGGTCGCCGCGGAACTGGCCTTCATGGATCACAAACGTTCCGCCTTCGATCATGTGCCCTGGATTGACCCAGCGGCCTTGCCAGCCAGGGAGTTGGTCTCCCGTATCCCAATCCACAAGTTCAAAGAGAGCTTCCCTGTCGCGGTGGAGATGGAGCTTGAGCATGATTTCGAGACACGCGTCGATTCGGGGTTGCCAGTCCAGGTCGGGGCAGCATTTGCGAAGCTCCTGGAGGACATTGAGAGTGATCATGCTGTGGCCATGCAGCCGGGCCGGGCGCGTTGCGGCGTCGGTTGGCTGGAACGCCTGGCCGGGCTCTTGCAGACAGTGCCAAACCGAGTCCATGAGATCGACCGCTTGTCCGGCCAGACGCCGATCACCCGTGGCTCGGGCGAACTCCGCAAAGGCGAGGATTGTGGATAGTTCGGTGTAGACATCCTGCGCAGGCTGGAGCGGGTGCCCTTCACGTGTCAGGGCATAGTGCATCGTGCCATCGTCGGCAAATCCATGGTCTTGGATGAACGCGATCCCAATGCCTGCGAACTCGAGCCATTCGTCTCGTTGCTCGAGTTCGTTGTACATCCTGGCAAAGGTCCAAGCGAGGCGTCCTTGCGCCCACATGCAGAGCTTGTCCCAGTCGTAGACCTCCCCTTTCTCATCGAGGCATGTCACGTAGCCGCCGCAGACTTCATCCTGTGCGCGAGCCAGCCAGAACGGAAGAATGTGCTCTCGTAGCTGCGTGTCGTGAAACGCTGCGAGTTCCGCTGTCGTTCTCATGGTTCACGCTTCCTCTCGTGTGATGCGTCGGACGCAACTGTCCTGCAGAGTCTGCCCGTCATTTGCCGGACCGCCGCAGCAGTACCCAAGAAGAATGGCATCGCGGGTGAAATGGGTCGCCGTGTAGCAGAACCCGCGCTCGAGGCGATCATCGACGAGAGTCTGCTGGCACCACGTCTTGCCCTCGTCGTCGCTGAAGGCCATGACCAGCGGCGTGCGTCCCCAGGAGTGACGCCAGGCATCGGAGTCGGGCTGCGGAGCGGGGAAGTGTGTGCCTGAATGGTCGTTCCAGACGGCGACAAGTCGTCCGTCGAAGGGATCGCGTTTGATGCCCAGAGGCGAGCATGGCGCCGCAAAGGGGGACTCTTGGGCCAAGTCCCACGTGTTGCCGTCGTCTGTGGAGCGCGTCTCCCATTGACATCCGGTCTCCGTTCGACACCAGCCGTAGAGCGAGCCATCGCGCAGCTGGACCACCCCGGGTTCCTGCAACCCCGACGAGCATTTGACCGGCAGGATGACCCAGTCCGCCCCCTCGCTCCAGGTGACACCGCCATCATCCGAGAAATAGGATATCATGATACTCCGGGAATCCATCTGGTCGTTTGGTGGCGAGACCTTGCAGCGGTGAAAGCCGGCGACGAC
This sequence comes from Lentisphaeria bacterium, assembly GCA_023145395.1. Classification (GTDB taxonomy): domain Bacteria; phylum Verrucomicrobiota; class Lentisphaeria; order Oligosphaerales; family Lenti-02; genus JAGLDW01. Next base: position 2,146 of record JAGLDW010000465.1, read on the forward strand.
GAGCAGGCGCCCCGAGGCCAGTTGAACGACACGATCGTTGTTGACCACGAAGTAGCCCGGTGCGGGAATGCAGCAGACGGGATCACCCCAGGTCTCGCCGTCATCCTCGGATATGCGTAGCTGGAGATGGCAATCCTCGATACTGTTCTTGCGCAGATAAAACAGAGCTAGACGCCCATCGTTCAGGCGCAGGAACGACACGCTCATGACATTGCAGCCACCCTCGTTCTTGACCAGAATCCGGTCCTCGGCAGTCCAGGTCCTGCCATCGTCGTCCGAGTACCGGGCTGCGATGTCCGCAGTGGCGTGATCGCTCCAACTGTCGCCGTAGTAGCGGCTGTAGGCGTAGACGAGACGCCCGTCGCCCAAGGTCGCGAAAGCACCCTCGGAATTTCGCGGGTTGCCCGCCGAGTGCGAGAGATCCAGGACGATGTTGTCGATCATGGTGCATGTCTCCTCATGGTATGGTTCAAGAACGTGTGGAGAGGGCGCGGAATTACGAGCGTCTCGCTGCATCCTTCTGTTCACCTCTGGTGTCTTCGTGACTTAAGCCCCAAAGGAATCCCGCTGAGCGGGATAGCCCCAGGCACCGCCCTATCTAGCATACGCATTTCAGCCGCCTCTTCATCGATTGGGAGGAGAGACGAGGAGGAGGGATGAAGAGGATAGGAGCAAGGGAGATCACCGACCCAGCACGCAGCGGGATTCACCCGGCCATCTTTCTCTGTCTTGGTGAACGCTGCCATCGCCAGCGGATGGAGCGCAGCGTAGGCTGTCTGATACATAGGCTGGTTGCGCCTCCAGTGCCTCAGGCAAGCTGCAAGATCTCGGCAATCGCCTTCGCAACGGCTTCGAGATCCTCAGATCCAGCAACTTCGATCCGTGTTCTCAGTCGGTGTTTGGCGACTGCTCGAATCTGGTCGATGATCGCCACTGCTGACTTCCCCTGGCAGGTGATCGGGACAGTGATCGGCGGATGCGCTTGGGCCGCTGACGAAAGAGGTACTACCACCACCGTCCGGCGCAAACGGTTCAATGTGTCCTGCGACAAAACGAGGCACGGCCGTGTCTTCTTGGTCTCCGCCCCCTGTGTGGGATCAAGGCTGACCCACCAAATCTCCCCACGGTGAATACGCCGTCCGCTCATTCCTCGACCCCGTCGTCGAACGCTTGCCACTCATCAATGTCCCGCTCCAGCGCCGTGTCTGAGTTGGCAGCGCGGCAGGCAGCAGCAAGAGCTTCATCACGTCTGGCCAGCTCCTGCTCGATCAGACCAGTGACGAGGCGTGAACGTCGACGGGGAGGGACTGCGGCTCGGAATCTCCGAGCAACCGGGTCTGGTATGGAAAGTGTCACTCTCATAACATCACTATACGCTTTATGACTTATGCTTTCAAACAGCGCATTGGCGTCTCTCGGGCACAATGACTTGGTGAGCGGCCGAGTTCACGAGAGACGCTCGACCAACTTGCTGCCCCGTTCCCTTCCTTCACGGATACAGTCAAGGATTTCTTGTGTCGTGACGTCCACGTCGATTCCAGGAATATCCAAAGGAGAGCGCCTGGACCGCTCCGGTATGACCGCAAACGTCGTACCGTCGCGCCGCCGAATCAGAGCTTTGCCGGAGGAACCGGCCTCATCAAGAAGCAACGCAAGTTTCTGTCGGGCTTCAGAATAGCTAAAAACCTGCATGATCATATCTCCGGTGTTGCGATGCCAAGTTTGGCGGCTATCTGCCGAAGCCGTTTGTCAAGAGTTAGGAGCGGAACGCGGTGCCGATGAGCACAGTCCAAGTAGTAGGCGTCGTAGGCGTATATCTGATGGTCACCGGAAAGCTGAAGCGCATTGCCAAACTCCACGGGAACGTAACGTATAGGTATCCCTTCAAAGGCCGCGAACATCAAGCGGGCAACATCGACTGACAGACGCCCGCGCTTGAGCATTGCCGACAGCGCGTTTCCGATCTCCCACGGCACGCAGCCTGGAGCAACTAGATCAGCGTCCGAAGTCAGCTCGATGATCCTCGGTTTCTCCGGCTCGTTCATCAGCACAGCCACGAGCACAGACGCATCTACTACAGATTCCATCACAAATCCTCACTTGCAGTGGCATATCACACACTATATACAATTGTACAATAGAGAGCCATTGGCTTCTTGTCAATCAGCCAGGCAACGACGGGATGAAGGACGCGAGGTTACGAGCGTCCCTCTCCATCCTTTTGCTGGCGCAAGCCATTCTGCGATCTGATAGGCAGAATCCTGCTGACAATCTCTGTCTCGTCATTCACCCCTGGAGGAGCCCATTGATCGGATTGTTCCCTTGGAGTGCTCGGACCTACTCGGGCACCACGATCTCATACAGCCGCACTGCGAGACCGTCAAGACTGGTCTCGTGTCTGAACATCTTGTCTCGTTCCTGGATTGACTGGCCCGCGCGGGGGTAGCGCGGCACAAGGCTGGCGCCCGCGCCCGCCAGTCCCAACTCCGCCACGTCCAACTGAAGCGTGAACGCGATGTTGCGCCGGCTGATATTGGTAACCACCACGGCCACTCGGCCATCCGGGGCACGCCAGGTTCCCGCGAGGATGCTGGGCAGCGTCACAGTGCCATCCAGACGTCGAAACTCGTGTGTCGTCAACTCGGGGACATCGCCGGAGATCCGTGGGGGACGCTGCATCTCCCCCAGGCATAGGTATTGGGAAAACTGGTCGCGGACTTCGCAAGCCTTCCGCACATACTCCAGATGCGTGGCCACGACGGGCTCGGCAAGGCGCTTGGGACTGATCTGCCAAAGACGGCCGATCTGGTTGCCCAGGACAAGCTGCCAGCCGATGCTCATGGCCGGACCGGGATCCCCCGCGATCTTCTGCGGAGCCAGTGGCGCCGTGCGCCCGAAGGACGTGATATAGTCATGATACACACGTCCGAAGATCGGCACGTAGCCCGGCCAGATCTCGTAGTGAATGAGCTTGACGGGAGTCAGCCCGATCATGGTCTCGTCCGTGCCCTCGCCACAGAGCGGGAA
>JAGLDW010000466.1 GCA_023145395.1 Lentisphaeria bacterium
GCCTCGATCATCGCGCGGGTAACTCCAAGCGGATGCCCATGCGCCGGATCGAAGCATCCACCGCTTTCCTGTGCGCCTCCGAGTGCCAGGCAACCCCCGAAGTGCGCTCCTGTCTGTTGATCGAGATAAAGCGCGGGCACGGAGTATTTGCGTTTCATGTCCCGGCACACTCCCAAGACATAGTCCTGCCAGAACGGCGTCTGCACGCACATGTAGGCGGCGCCCGACACCTTGTCGTCCTTCACCACACCGTAGCTGTGCCGTTCCCCGTTGCGCGATCGCGCAGCGTATGGCAATGCCTCCTCGTAGCCATCTCGTCGAGCCGCCCACAGACGGGCATTCACATAGGGCATGACATACACGCGCTGGCTGGCGAGCTTTTCGACGATCTCCCGGAAGCCCTCTGCGGCCTCCGCAACGGGAGGAAATGCGTAGGTGCTTCTCCCCTTCGTCTTCTCCACCTCCGCCCAGCTGTACCACTGCACCAGCAGAGCGCCGGGAAGCGTATCGCGATATGCCGCGGCCAGAGAAATCGCGGCCTTGTTGTCGTATCGTCGCGTGTCGAACCGCAGCACGGCCGTCACGTTCTTGAGCCACTCCGGCACATCGCCGCGAGCATGCAACGGCCCCTTGGCACACCAGCGCTGACGCACAGCCCAACTGCGATACAGGCTCGCCGCGTCGTACCAGTCACCGAGGAAGCCGTCCAGGATCACGGGGTACGGTTGCTCGTAGCCCGCACCCGGCGCAGCCGAGCTTTCGGGGTAGTGCGCCACTTCACAGGTCAACACGCCACGGGCACGATCCGGGGAGAGGAAGAACACCTTCGGATGGGGAGCGCCGTCGTAGGTCGCCAAATACAGTCCTGCACCCTTCTCCGCGGCGGGGTGGTAGGCGTCTCTCCCAGCCTTCTCGTAGTACGCGCAGAACTGAACCTGTCCGCGCGCCGTCGGATAGGGCAGGCCATGTGGGCGAAGACTTCCGAAACCGTATCCGTCGGAGACCTTGCGGACGACAGGCGCACCATCGGTCGCCAGATCCCAGTATTTCATGCTCCCGCTATTGGC
>JAGLDW010000467.1 GCA_023145395.1 Lentisphaeria bacterium
CCGCCATCCGCCCCAATCCGCCCCAGTTCGAGCACGGGAAAGATCACCCGATAGATGCCCACCCGCTTGGAACGGTTGACCACTCGAATGCGCCACTCGCCGAGACCGTGACGCCCGCGCGGTGTGATCCGCACCTGCACATCGAGAGCATCCGGTTCGTCGGGCAAGTCGATCTTGTCCCAGGACAGGAGCAGATCGTCTCCCTCCCGACCAACAGATCGGACACCAGTTCGATTGCGATTGGTCAGACCGAAGAACGCATCGTCATCCGCTAGATCCGTGGTCAACTCCAGCTTCCACAGCAACGCAGCCGACGCGCTCTCCGGCGCTTTGAGAAAACGCGTGCCGCTCGGTCTGTGCGCGAGGCCGACCACACCCATCCCCTCCTCAGGCGATGCGAGACGAATGGTCAAGGAACGGCTCTCGACTGCGATCTCCGCAGCCCACCCACACCATGCACACGCCAGCAGCACACACACCAGCACACCCGATCGCATAGAGTTCATGTTCACTCTTTTCACTTCTGAAAATACGTCAAAATTGAACCACCCGCTGCGCTGAAGACACGGAGACACGGAGAAGAGCGGAGAGCGGAGATTGCCAGATCTGAAACCGGCCTCCGACCGGCTCCAGCTCCGGCAATGTTCTCTTCTTTTCGAGTTCACGGAGCCTTTTGCGTATCGCTACCGTGTTCCCCAGGACAATCGCAGCACTCATTTTTCAAAGGAGAGACTAATGACGCAGATGCCATCACCCACCTTGGCGAGCCGTCTAGTGCACCTTGATGTTCAGCCGCCGCTCTTACTCCAGCAGGCGCGTGACATCCTGAATCAGACTGTCGAGATCCTCCTGGATGACCCCCCAGGCAATACGTTCGTCAATGGCATCGTACGCGTGAACCAGAATATTGCGAAATGAGATGATGTCTCGGTAGATGCGAATCTGCGGAAGCAAGGCAGGGGCATCTCTGTTGATCCTGTTGAGCGCCTCCCCCATGATCTCAAACTTCCGCTCGACCGCACTACGGAGCACCTCGCTGCCGGAGTAGTGCTCAAAGCTCTGATCGGCAACAAACTCCTTCACGGCGCGTGCAGCATGCAGGATGTCATGGAGATGCGCAAGAACGTCATCCCTCATAGATAGGCACCCTTTCGCTTAGTACCCGTTTCCTGAAGTATGGGTTCTTGAGGCTGGTGCTGGTCAGAAGATCGACATCGCATCCCAGCGTGTCTTCAAGACGGTGAAGAAGCCCGAAGAACCTTTTTGCCGGGCTGCGATCTGGCGCGTCGAACTCAACCAGAAGGTCAACATCGCTGGAAGAAGACGTCGTGCCACGCGCAACCGAGCCGAAAGCATCCAGTCTTCGCACCCCGAATTCACGACAGGCAGGCAGAACTGCATTCTTGATTTCCACTATATTCATACTCGTATCATGTCCTAACACCAAGTTTTTTTCAAGTCCGTGACCGAATCGTGGTGCTCGCCCGACGGGAAGTAGCGGAACGAGATTCCCGGTCAGGCGATCATCCTTGGCTGTGCTTCGATCCGAGTTGAACCATACCGCAGCCATGCCCGTCGTTGGTGTAGAAACGCCCGCTACTATCGACCGCCAAGATCGCGTCCCCAACCGGAAAACGGGGAGGCACGCCACGTCCAACCGCCCTGCGCAGTCGGTGGTCCAGAGCGCACAATGACCTGATGGAGTACCGCAAAAAGCAGAACAACAGCACGCGCCAGAACAAGGACCAGTCTGGTCTTCTTGCCAAGCTTGGCTCGTGTCTTCTGCATCTCTTCGCGAATTCCGACCGTCTTCTTCCGAGCGGCTGCCCCTGAGCCGCGCGGTCTTCCGTGTCGTGCTCCAGGGGCTTGTTCGAAGCTATATCGTGAAGTACTTCAGGTACAGAATCAGTTGTTCCTTCTCCTGAACCAGATACGTCTCGATGTAGTATCCATTGGCGAACCCTTGCTTCGACATTATCACGCTTCGCGGACTGGATGGCCACCACTTGCACCTGTCATCTGCAAAGTCCTCGGGAAATGAGGTGCCACTGAAGGTGAGGCCCGTGAGCCATGTCTCCACTGCCTTCCCCCCGTCGGCAGGTATTGCGAGTTTCGCAAAGACAATAGGGTCAATCGGGGGTACGTAATGGAACTTCAGTCCCTTCGACCCGGCGGGGAGGGTGATACCGCATTCCTTCTCGATTATCTTTATGGTATTGGCACCGAAAGAGCTTTCGTCGAGTTCGTACTCAGTGGAGTCCCGGCCGCACCCGAGCAAAACTACACATAGGACAAATGCGCAGGCGTACGTCTTCAATCTGCCTCCGACCAAGTGGTTCCATGGTTTCTCGATAACTTTCCGGGCCGGGTCTCTCCGGGGGCGTCTAGTTGGAAGATAGATGGGGGTGCCGAGTTGACAAGCAGGGGGATTTTCATCGTATTTGTCGATATCATCCCGTATTCTCCCTCCGTGCCTCCGTGCCTCCGTGGTTGGATTCGTCGCATGAGATCGAGGACGCAAGCGGATCACTTTCCGGCCGGCGCGGGCGCCGCGGGCCCGAGGCGCAGTGCCAGGTAGTCATTCCGCCGCAACTCAAGCACCACCTTGCCGTCGATGCAGGGGATGGATGCGCCCGTCTCAGCATTGAGAACGCTATT
>JAGLDW010000468.1 GCA_023145395.1 Lentisphaeria bacterium
GGTGGGGCACATGGAGCGCCGCGCATTCCCGCACCCGCATCATGTAGCTCCCGATCATTCAAGAGTCTAGTCCCAATCTCCGTCCACTGCGAACCCGAAAGTGGCGGGACTGTCTTCGCTTTTCGGGGGCCTTTTGCCCTATTTGGCCTCGATGCAGGCGTGGTTGGGGATCGTGAAACGGGCGCCTAGCTCGAAGTTGTGGGTGAAGCCTTTGGCGTAGTCGTTGCGATCGACAAAGGCGCGGACGAAGCTGGTGCGCCCCAGGGAGATTTCGGTTGCCCCATCGACAGTGCGGACTCCGCGGATTGTGTAGCAGGCATTTCTGGCCCGGTCGTTCTCGATGATGATTTCGTTGCCGACCAATGCTCCCTCGACTGGTAGTTCGGCATCGGTTCGGATGACCGCCTGACCGTTGGGCAGTTGCTCCCGATGGGTCACTGTGCCCTCCCAGGCGGCTTTGTCGCAGGCAAGGCGGAAGGCGTCCCGTGAGAGCGAACGACCCGCGATGAGCGTTGCCTGCCGGACGCTGTCGTCTTTGCCGATGGCCAGGAATCCAACACGTCCTTCGAACGTCATGGAATCTTCCGTCGAGAACGCTTGGCCGTCCGGCGAATAGAGTACCATGTGCTGGCGCCCGTCGGCCAGGCGTATGCGCAGCGCCACGGGTCCGCCGTGGACAGGCATGCCGGGAATTTGCAGGCGTTCGACACTTGTGATCGTGGGCGCGCCCTGGTAGGGCTCGATCACGGAGACGAACGTGGTTGTCAGATCATTTCCCTTCCGGTGCGTCAGGCAATATCGGGTCCAGCGCGGGTTCCCCGCCTTGTTCTGGGGTGGTTCTCCATTGGCCAAGGCAACATCGTCCACGCCACTGACGTCCCAGAGGCGCAGATGGGTGTTGTCTTCCTTTCGCGCGCCGCGGTAGCCGGCCTGGACCTGCCAGTCGATCCACCAGGTCGCGCTCGGCGCGGAATCGCGCTCAACCTCTGCCAGCCAGGAGTAGCCGATCCTCTTCCCCCGAGTGACCGAGGAACCGAATGCGATGTCCTTCCCCGCGTAGGTTCCCGCGCCCTGCGGTGTCAGCGACAATCCACTGGTCGTGACCTGGGTGCCCGTGCCATGGAAGCTGCGCAGGTGGTCGTCGCCACCCTCCACCCGGAAAATATCGACGACATAGCCTGTCTCGCCGGTGAGCGGAACGAACAGCAGTGTCCTTCGATAGTCACGCGTGTTCGGATAGATATCGCTGCTCTCCACTTCGGCGCATTGCATCCCCGGCAACGCTTTGAAAAAGGTCGGATGACCGACCCAGTTCGTGTTCTGGCTGGACTCGTCCACAAGGACCGTGTTGTGGGCGATTGTTTGCCCGGTCCACTCGTTGCTCTTGGGCCAACTGGTCGCAAACTCCGGATATCCGAGGTCGGGGCTGAGGTCGAGGCCGAAGGCGTACACGCCGAAATTGAGCCGGTCGAGGTGCCCGTGCCCGCGATTCCGTCCGTAGTACATGAACACGCCCGCACCGTGCTGGGCGCGACCCGTTTCAAGCGTGAGCAAGCCGTACCCGGACATGTTGTGTGGTCCCAGGCCTCCACTCTGGCTGTCGTCCCTGCGGGCGATCTCGTCGATCTCCCGTTCGATCTGCTCCGGATCGGCGTCCATGATATTCTGTCCCAGTCCCTTCGCCGAAAAACCGTTTTCCTGGAAGGCGGCCAGTGCGATGTCCGCATCCCGCAGGAAGCGGTAGCCGCGCACGATGAAGCTTGGCGAGCATTGGGTCTTGCCGATGGTGCCGGTGGCGCCGGCGTCGCCGATGGAGGGGGTGTCGTATCCCAGAATGGTCAGATGCGTGCCGGCGGCGAAGGTTTTCGCGAACTGGGGGAAATCGCGATAGATATCGTGTTTGGTGTATTTTCCGTATTGCGCGAGCAGGTCCGCGACCGCCCCGATGTTTCCTCCCCAGGAGAGCGCGTATCCGGGCCCGGCTTCCGCCCCCACACCGTCACGGTCGATGCCGCCTACGATGACGGTCGGCACATGGCCTCCCTTCTCGTCGAAGATCCAGTCGATCATGGTGTCGGAGTCTGGTTGCGTGTCGAGTGCGATGGCGCAGGACGCCATGGCGGATTGGTGCATGCCCTCGTTGCCCCAGATTTGCATGTTCCGGATGGCGTCCGCGCCGCAGCGGAGAATGCGGTCGTCGATGTTCTGCATCAGCAATGCCCGTGTGCCCTTGGGGGTCGGAAGATCGAACTCGTCGCCTCGGGCGGCCAGGAATGCGTACAGTTCGTCTTGAGCGGCAAGTCCCGTGATGATGCGGTCATAGGCGAGGGCGAGGTTTCTGAGGTTGCCCGTCTCCCAGATTCGTCCCTCGATCTTTCCTTTCTTGCTCCCGCCGTCGGAGTGATACCAGCCGCGTTTGGCATACTCGTTCCAGTCCATGTCGGGATAGACATCGGCGATGCGGTCCAGAAGGATGGCGCATTTTCGGGCGTACACTGCATCCCCGGTGTGGACGTAGGCGTTCGACAGCGTCGTGACGCCGCCGATGATGCCCTGCCAGAATTTCCAGGTGTAGTAGGCGATGTAGCGGTGCCCGAGCCCATTTTCGTCAATGTATCCAAAGCCGTTGTCCACTCCCCATTTGTGGAGCGGATCATTCGGGTCGGGATGCTCCGCGTTGAACAGCAGCGCCTGGTCGCCCCGCCTGGTGTCGAAGCAGCCGTGGTCGTCGAGGGCGCTCCGGTAGAAAGCGCCGAAGTCGTTGGTGGGGAAGACGGCCTTGCAGGAGGGACAGGTGAGCTTCCAGGGCTTGGTGAACATGTTTGGGCGGTAGGGATAGTTGCCGTGTTTGAAGACTTTCTTGCCACAGACGATGCATCCCGGACGAACTTTTCCCGTGCCTGTGTAGGTCATGCTGACGTCGATGCAGCGTGGCAACGCTTGACCGGGGACGAGACGCCAAAGCTCGTCGTCTGGGATGGACGCCCAGCGTTTGGCTCTCCGAACTGCGCTCCTGGACGCGGCCTTTGCCCACGGGAAGCGTTCCACGTTCCGTTGGATGTTGGCGAGCCGCTCCGGTGTGTGGAGTCCCCCGGTCGAGCGTGGTGCGGATGTGACGAACTGTGGCATGAGCATGAAGACTCCTGTGATCGCGCAGCTTGTTATGTGTGTCAGTCGTGCGTGCATACGTCCATGTTCTCCTGCGGGATGATTCTGTGTTCCCGGACTATATCCAGTGGAATGGTGGTGCGGGACGGCTCGTCCCCTATGTCAGCGCGGCGATCGCCTTGTGCACCGCGTCCGAGAGGACCTCGTTGCCAAACTCGGTCATATGGCACCCATCTTCCTTGAGACATTTGCTGAAGTCGTTGCGGATAATGACATCGTGCAAATCGTTCACAGGGAGTCCCTCGCTTTTCACGATCTCGAGCGCGGCGGCATTGAACTCCTTGATTTCAGCCTGTTCTCTGACCTGCCACTTCGCCATGGGCTTCTCGGGCTCTGCGACGTAGAGTGGCGTGGTGGTGGCCCAAATCATCTTGGTCTTGCCAAGCGCCTTCACCTTGGCAATGAACCGGCGAAGACAGACACAGTACTGAGGGAGGAGAATCTGGTGCTCTCCGTCCGGCTGAGGCACTGCGTCGTGAATGCCAAAGTTCACGTGGAGCACATCCGGCTCCTGGTCGGCCACCCATTGCTGGAAGTGGTCGAGAGCCCAGAGGCTGTGGCGACAGTTCGCCGCCGGCCCCCATACCTCGTCCGCATCACACTTCTTGGCCACCAGCGGCTGATACGCCATCCGAATTGAATCCCCGATCAAGACGATTTTCATACGAACATGTCTCCTTACTCACATTTTGGATTTCAGACTGTTGATTTCAGATTTCTCCAAGTAGCTGGTCGATAGTCTATTGCAGCAATAAAAGCCTTTCATAACACGTTGGCTCATAAAATCTAAAATCTGAAATCCCAAATTTAAAATATGAGCCCTTAGTTTTCTTGGCACCGCATTCTCTCGACCCGTTCTATGATCTTGTCTTCCCAGCCGCCGAGTTCCGACACGGGAATCCTGTCCTCGCGCTGCATGGACTCGAAGATCCGGCGCATGCCTTCCTCAAGCGATATCCGGGGCTTGAACTCCGGCACATCCCGAAACAGTTTTTCGGCGCTGTAGTAGCAGTTGTGGGAGAAGATGTTCGTGCAGATCTCGGATCTTGGAACCGCAAGCAGTTCCAGGTCTCTGCTGCTCACGCCGATCATTTCGACGGTCCGCCCCAGCACCTTCATGGCCGTCTCGTGATAGCGCTTCCAGTTCGTGAAGCCTTTCC
>JAGLDW010000469.1 GCA_023145395.1 Lentisphaeria bacterium
ACGCGGGACTCAGACTTTGGGGGCACCTGATGGATCTTTGCCTGAGTTCCGCGTTTACGCGGCAGTGGCAGCGACGCTTTAGCGAGTGGAGTTTCAGCCCCCGTACAGGGGGTGAGATTCAATACCATGTCCTTTGGCGTGGTTGGTTACGGTTCCGGCTGGAACTCACGCGCAGTTCGCAGTACTTCCGGTTCGAATGCCTGAAGGACTGCGCTACGTTGGCGCTAACGATTGGCGCGAAAACAACTCTTAAGCGATCTCCCACTCGACACAATCGAAAACCCGATCGAGTTTGTGCGCACTTGTCTGTCGCGAAACTGGGGCGATCACGGCCCAGGACAGGTCATAGAAGACCATTTTTCACTTCCGCACCTTCAGGCTCGGTATCCCGGCGAGCTCTTGAGCTTCCAGGCGCCTCCCGACTATACGCCCGACCGCACTTGGCCTCTGGTGGTTCTCCTCCACGGCGGGGGGAATGGGACGCCGCGCGAAACGGCCAAGCTGTGGCTGGCAGACAACACCCAGTCGGGCGGCTACCACTTCGGCACCTTCGAGCTAGATCACATCGAGCCCACGGAATCCCAGCCGTCCTATTGTTCAGCGCGAAGGTGGAACTGGATCTGAAAGTCGATGACTGGGTGCTGCAGAAGCAAGGTCTGGACACGTAGTCCGCCTGTCCGGCAGCTTGAGAGGAGAGGCTTTCGCAAACCCCGAGCGAGACTGCTCCGCAACCTGTCGGGAAGCCGAGTGGTGAAAATGTGGAGGCGTAGCATTCGGACGGCGAACCGAAAGGCGAATAATCCGTTAGAAGCAAACGCCAAGCAGGAGATGATTGCACATAACACGTTCATCTGCATTGCTTCCATTTGAATCAGCCCCGACGACGCAGACGATTCAGGAATGCCGCCACGGATCCAAGCTTCGCATCCGTGCGCCCCTGCGCATGTTCCTCATCCTCCAAGTGCCGGGCCACATTGTACTGAATCGACGCGACCCCCACGTCCTCGTCGCCCTCGGCCAGTTTCTCAATGCCCTCCCGATTCCACTTCGCCGGTTCATAACCGGGGTCGATCTCAAGCGCGCGGTCGAGCATGGCCAGTGCTTCGTCCTTCATGCCGAGCTTACCCAAGCAGATGCCCAGATTGCCGTAGGCCTGGTGCTTATCGGGCTGGATCCGGAGACTCTCCTGGAAGTCGACTATCGCCTCCCGGAACTTGCCGTTTTCCATGTTCTCGAAGCCGCGCTCAAAGGCTTCCGCGGCTTCGATATACTGCTCCAGGCTGTCAACGCCTTCGTGCTGACGGATCGTGCCCTCGAACTCGTGCAGCATCGCGGAGGCACGGGTGTAGACCTCCCCGCCGGGTTCGGCCAGATCACGTGCCTCCATCAGAGAACGCAGCGCCTTGCCCAGTACCATCATCTGACGGTAGCACGCCGACAAGTTGTAGTGGGCCTCCGCGAAATAGGGGAAGGTCGCAATTGCTTCCCGAAAGTAAACCGCTGCCTGTTCGGGTTCCTTTTTGCTCAGGTGCACGACACCCATGGCATACTGCGTGCAGCTCAGATCGTCGTTCGCCTGGTACAGGTCCCGAATGCGCGCCTCCCCCTGCTTGAGCCGTCCCCTGTCGATCGCCTGCAAAGCGAGATCGACCTGATTCTCCACCTCTTCGTCATACCGCATGATGAATTCGGGCGGCTTCCCCTGCCGTGCCTGGTTCCTGCGATACTGCTCGGCCTCTTTGAAATGGGAACACTCCCCGCATTGCTCCGGATTCCGAATGGCAACGCAGCACAGTGAGCAGATGACGGCACCATCGTGCAGGGCGCACTCACGCTTGCCCTTCTTTTTGCCACAGAGAGGGCATTTCAAGTTCGTTTTCTTCTTGCTCAATCGAATGTCCTTTCCCGGCATTCCCGCTTCCGACAGCCCGTTCGGGGGCTTGCTCAATCCGTCTGTTCTCGCCATCGATGCCGAGCGCGCGCCGCAAACGAATCCGACCGGTCCTCGTCGCCACCCGAAACAATGGCTTCGAAACCAGGCATGAAACTGTACTTTCTAAAATGCCTTTCGCGCACGGACTGAACGAGAATTTGCCATTCGTCGTGCATCCCGGCTTCGATATACAGTCGTCGTGCCTGGCGGAAATGCCCGAGGGCGGCATCGTAGTACTTGCTTTTCTTCGCGTCAACAATACGCAGTCCAAGTGCATGATGGAGCTTGGCCGCCGCGTCGGGATGTCCTTCGGCCAGCCCTTCCGCGGCCGGCTCGGTCGTGTAATGGCTCTCGCCTACGAGCGCTTCGTGGGATTCGGCCAGCACGCGTTCCGCCAGGAGTTCCCACTCTTTCGTTGCCGTACATATCTGGACGAAGCCCGTCAGGCTTCCTTCGCGCGCCTGTTCCACTGCCTTGCGATGCCACGCTGCGCGTTCAGAGTCCGGCACATACTGCATCAGTGTGTCGTACGAGTGATCGCAGGGGTACTTCTGGAACTCGGCCCATGCACTGGTCAACGCTTCGTCTCCGCGACCGAGTCGCTGCAACAGCTCCTGGCGCAGATGTGTCAATCCGTAGGCGGACTCGTTCCCCCACGAGTATTCACCGTTGAGCGCCGCACCGCGCTCAACCCACACGAGCGCTTCGCGATCCCGCTTTCTCGACGCATATAGTTCCGCGATCTGCTCGCAGTCCTTCGGGGTCACGCCCACGCATTCGGACAGAGTAATGAAGTCATCGATCCTGTTCTTCGCCGCATACAACTTCTTGAGAGAACCGGCCGGCTTTCGCACCTCCCACGGAAACTCAGACAATCGCTCGGGTCGCGGCTCCGAAACCGCCGCAAAAGCCTTCTCGAAACGGGTTTGGAAGTTGCGGCACAGCAACTTGTACCCCCTGGCGTCAAACGCCTTGCCCAAGTTGCTCTCGATGTCATAGAAGAACCCGTAGTCATCGCTCCTCATCCAATTGAGAGTGAGCTCAACCGTCTCCGCCGCGTCACATCCGGCCTTCTGGCGAGCCCGAACCCAGTCGCAGAAGAGCTCTTCGAAGAACATGCCGAGGTCTCCGGATGAGTCGTCGATCTCCTCGACTTTCTCATAGCACCCGGCCAGGAGCATCTCATAGAATTCACACGCCCGGGCCGCCTCACCCTTTGCGACGAGCTTCGGAAGCTTTTCGGCCACCGCCTCAAGACCGTGAACAAAATCCCACGACGCATTGTAGTCGATGAAACACCCCGGCATCAGGGCGTCTTCGATCTCATCGATCAGCGAATCGCGTTTCCGCCTTTTTGCAGTCATGGGCATATCCTCCATGGCAGCACATCGTTCATCTCCATGCACAAGAGGTCTCCGCCTACTCAGCTTTGTCTCGCAGGTCCGCGATCCGGCGCATGAGCGCGGGCCCGTCTCGAATGTTTGCCGCAGAACGTGCACAACAGGCTATGGAATTCCACTTCGCGCTTGGAGACCCATTGGGGACGTTGGCACAGTACTACTTGTCCCATTGGGGACGTTGGCACAGTACTACTTGTAGTATAGTGCCTGCACGAATATACCTTGT
>JAGLDW010000047.1 GCA_023145395.1 Lentisphaeria bacterium
TCGCCATCGCAATGATCCCCATCCAGCCGGGAACTCGCGCATTGCTGTAGGAAAAATCCAACACGTTCCAGCCGCAGACCCAGTCCGCGAGCTGCATCGCGCTCCTCTCGACTTGGCGGTCGCCGGTTAGCAGATAGTACTCCAGGTTCCCCTGGTTCCACATGTGGCCGCGATTGGTGCAGTACCCAGTGGCATACAGACCCATATTCAGATGCTCGGCGGGATAGTACCCCCCTGTGTGGCCCATGCAGTGCACCCAGGCCTGGCCGACCCGGCGGCCCGGTCCCGGACCTGCCTTCTGACCTGCCGCGTAATGCACGACATCGACATCCGCATTGTGCCGTGCCGCCTGCTCGGCACCCACGAAAAAACGGCGGTCGCCAGTGCGGAAGTACTGCGTGAGCAAGCCATGCTGTGTGTCGTACTCGATATTACGCCAACTGTGGGCGCGTCCGCCGGGGGCGTCGCCGAAGTTCATCAACCCGTACCAATGGCGAGTTTCCCGGGAGGCAAAGTAGCCGTCGATGCCCTGGCTCATCATCTCGTCGTACATGGCGAACTCGGCCGGGTCGTCGGAGGCGATACCGAAGAGCGCGCCGGACGAGGCATACCACGCTGGCGTGGCAGTCACCAGCAAGGGCGCTTCCGTCCGTGCCAGGACGCCGGCTAGTTCGATGCCGCCGGGTCCCATCAGCAGCTCGTGACGCTTCTCGAAACCCGATCGGAAAGTGTAGTTGCCGTCGCGCAGGTAGAAGTAGAGAAGCGCCTCGTCCGGTTTGTTGGCATAGCGGTCCTTCTGCCTGATCTCGGGGTAGAGACCCAGCACCAGCCCGTTCTTCTCCGAACCCAGGCTCTTGGGCCATTGCTGCCAAAAATCGCGCACGGCGAGAGCCAGTCCCCCCCTGGTGATCATACCAGGGCAGTGGTGCCCCTCGGGCTGCCCACCCACGCTGTATTTGTCGTCGAAATGCTGGAGCAGGCGCTGTCCTTCGGAGAGCTTGGCCACGCGCCCTTGCTCCAAAGGCACCACTGCGCTCTCTGCGCTGGCGGGCGCTGTCTCGAACACGAGGTCAAGCGAGGCGAAGGACTTCATCTCGTCACTGCACTTGAAGCCGGGTTCGACGATATCGTGTCGCAGCACGTGGTCCACACGCACGAATGGGTCACCAGCATGACAGAAGTATCTCAGCAGAAATCCGAAGTACGCCTGTCCGGCGGCGTTGACGTGATGTCCGCTGACACTGATCACCACGCGCTGCTGGTTGTCCTCCTCGACCGTCACCTTCTCGGCGCGTCCGGAAAAGACTGTGCCATCGACGGCCGTCAGGCGTGAGATCGGCAATGCCGACACCAGTTTGCCACCCGCGTGAAAAGTGCCCCGACCGGTGACCTTGTCCACTTCGAGGCGTGCCGCACCCGTGTCGATGACAAGCGCGTCCCCACGCTCCATGAACATGGAGCGCTTGGTGGCGGCGAGAGGTTTGGTCTGCCCCCCCATGACTAGCTCCAGACGCTTGACCTTGTTGGCGGCAATCTCCACCGTGGCGCTTGCCAACAACCACTTGACGGTTCGGTCGGGCCAGCGCACCAGGGCTCTGGTGGCCACGGCGATGGGTTTGGCGCCATCCATCAGGCGCACGGACTGCGCTTGACCAAGCACACCCTGGGGAAGAGGGATGCCGAACGTGACCGGTTCGCGGCGTGCCAGACCTTGGGTCTCGGCCACCGTCAACGGCACGCGCGCCAACTCCGTGCTGCCTTGGGGAAACGGATGCGGTGGCGCAATGGCAATCGTCTCCGAACGGACTTCGCCACCGTCCTCGGATGTGCCCACGACAAGAACATGCCGCCGCTGTCCGATCGGCACAGCGGCAATGTCAAAGCGATGGTTGCGCGCCAGTTCCGGTTCCGGAGGCAGAGATTCCCGGCATTGCGGCTTGGCGCCGTAGCGGACCTGCGCAATCGCTGGCATGGACGTCGTGAACCGGACCTCGATGTCATAGGCGACGCCATTCTCCCGAAGGCGTGCCCGTGCCGTCAGATTTTCAATGGCAAGCCTCTCCTGCCCCAGCGCTGGCAGCAATGCCGAGGCCAACAGCAAAATCGTGATCTTGGTCGTGTTCATGTTTTTTCTCCGGAGAGGTATCCTCTGAAGATGCTCTGCACCAGTATTCCCGAACGAGCCACAGGCATCTTGACACCGGTCATGTTACACCAATCTCTTGCCCATTGATATGCGGAGTCCGCAGATTCCGCATTGGACTGCGCAGTTCGCAGGGCACGGCTCGCGGGGACGCCCACCCTCCACGACTTGGGCAATTCGCAGGGCATGGCTCGCCGGAGTCTCGCCCTCCACGATTTGCGCAGGGCGCACATGCCGGCCTTTGGAGGGCGAGGCTCTGACGAGCCAGCCCCCCCCCTCGGGGGACGCGGACAGCGCGTTGCGGAGTGCGCGGTGAGTACGGCTCGCGGGCCGCTCGCCCTCCATTCCCCCCTTCGTGTCCTTCGTGCCTTCGTGGTGAAGGAACCCGGCAGAGCGAAAC